>JAYSRE010000048.1:0-40941 GCA_043721235.1 Polaromonas sp.
TTGTTTGCCCAAGATCACCAAGCCTGGTTGCTCTTTGTCAACCAGCGCTTTGAGCAGCTTTGCTACCGCCAAAGGTTGCAAGTCTTCGTTGGTTTCTACCAAAATAGCGCGGTCAGCACCAATTGCCATGGCGGTGCGCAAGGTTTCTTGGCATTGGGTGGGGCCACAAGAGACTGCAATAATTTCGGTCACAATGCCTTTTTCTTTCAGGCGTGTGGCTTCTTCTACGGCAATTTCATCAAACGGGTTCATGCTCATTTTGACGTTAGCAATATCGACACCGGTGTTATCAGACTTGACCCGTACCTTTACGTTGTAATCCACAACCCGTTTTACCGCGACTAAAACCTTCATTTCACTGGCTCCAAAAAGTTAATCCAATTGACGTAAACGTAAACCCAGCAGATTGTATGCTTTGGCCTGTACTTTAGTTTTAGCGCTGTGACTTGCATCTACAAGCCCTCAATCTACAGGCCCTTACCAATACAGGCTGAACTGAACTATGTTTACAAAAAAGCACGATCGTTCTATTTTCTGATTATAGTACTTTCTTAATGTCTGTAAAGACCTTGGTAAATGCTTATTAACGAACTGAGATGCACAGGGAGTTAACCTAGCGACAATTAACCGACCATTCGGTCGATTAACTCGGGTAAACCTGTACATTAGCATGTCTTGCGAGCCGTTAAAGTAAAAGTCATGGTGTGTATATTGCTGTACTAAATATTTAAAGGAGTCCTCATGAAAATCTCTACTACCGCTCTAGCTGTTTTGGCCCTTACAGGCGCAGGTGCGGCTGGTGCCCAAACCGTACTTACAGCCTCTAGCTGGCTGCCGCCTACCCATACTCTGAGCTTGGCGCAAAAAGAATGGTGTGATTTGGTGGAGAAAAATTCAATTGGCAGGGTTAAATGCAACATCCTACCGCGTGCTGTGTCGGCCCCTCCAGGCACCTTCGATGCTGTCAAGAACGGTTTGGCTGACCTGTCGTATTCGGTACAAGGCTACACGCCGGGCCGCTTTGTGTACACCCAAATGGCCGAACTGCCATTTTTGGGCAATAACTCCGAGCCCATTTCTGTAGCCTACAACAAAGTGGCCATGAAGAACCCCCAGTTTGCGGCCGAGCACAGCGGCATGAAAGTGCTGGCATTCTTTACCCATGGCCCTGGCATCGTTTTTAACACCAAGCGCACCATTGCCAAAGTAGACGACTTGAGCGGTCTGAAGTTTCGGGTTGGCGGCGGTATGGTTAACGAGATTAGCAAAACGTTGGCCATGAACGTCACTCTTAAACCTGCACCTGATTCTTACGAACTCTTGTCTGGCGGCGTGATGGATGGCACGCTGTTCCCCGCAGAATCAACCGAGTCGTTTCGCATCGACAAGATCATCAAATTTGCCACCACATTTCCGGGCGGTTTGTACAACACCAGCTTTGCTTTTGTGCTTAACCAAGCTAAGTACGACAAACTGGACGCTGCAGATAAAAAAGTGGTGGACGCTGCCAGTGGGGAAGTGGCAGCCCGTATTTTTGGCCGCGGCTGGGACAAAGTTGACCGCCGCGCAACCGCATTAATGCAAGCCAACGGAGTGGTGATTACCAAGGCCGACGCCGCTTTTGTGGCCGATATCAAAGCCAAAACGGCTACGCTGGAGACCAAATGGGCCAGCGACGCAGAGGCCAAAGGCTTGAAAGATGCGGCCAAAGTGCTGGCCGAGTTTCGCGCTGAGATAGCCAAGGCCGAGAAGTAATTGCTTTGCGCAAAACTTTAGAACAGCTGTGCGGCTTGCTCTGCGCAGCAGCTTTGTTTGCCATCATGGCGCTCACGTTTTTTGATGTGGGCGGGCGTAAATTATTTTCCCAGTCCATTGCCGGCTCGCTAGAACTGACTGAGCTGCTGATGGTGGTGGTGATTTTTGCTGGTTTGCCACTGGTGTCTAGCCGGGGTGAGCATGTGGTGTTTGACTCGCTGGACAGCGTATGGCCCGCCTGGCTGGGCAAACTGCAACGCGCTGCGGTGCACTTGCTGTGTGCAGGCCTGATGCTGGCGCTTGCCTATTTGATGTGGCAAACCGCCAGCCAGTTCGCAGCCAACGGCGACACCACCGCGCAGCTGAAAATTGCCAAAGCACCGTTCATTTACGGCATGGCTTTGCTCTGCGGCACCACTGGCCTCATGCATCTGGGTTTGGTAATCAGGCCCCAGGCTGATTTGACTGAAGGCGAAGGGGCTGTTTTGTGATCGAGTCGCTGCTGGGGTTTGCGGCCATTTTTACCCTGGCGCTGCTGCGCGTGCCCTTGGCTTTTGCTATGGGTATCGTGGGCATAGCAGGCATTGGCCTCACGCGGGGCTGGCTGCCCGCGCTGGCCAGCACTGCGCAGGTGGTGCACGAGACGGGTTTTGCCTACACGCTGTCGGTGATTCCGCTGTTTATTTTAATGGGCAACTTTGTCGCGCGTGCGGGCTTGGCGCACGAACTGTTTGCAGCGGCTTACGCCTTCATTGGCCACTTTCGCGGTGGCTTGGCGCATGCTACGGTGGCGGCGTGTGCAGGCTTTGGCGCAATTTGCGGCTCGTCCATTGCCACAGCAGCCACCATGAGCAAGGTGGCCTACCCCAGCATGAAAAAAATGGGTTACAGCGACAGCTTGGCCACCGGCGTAATAGCCGCTGGCGGTACCCTGGGCATCATGATTCCGCCGTCCACCATCATGGTGATCTACGGAATCATTACCGAGACCAATATCGGAAAATTGTTTGCAGCAGGTGTAATACCTGGCATTTTGACGGCCCTGCTGCTGATGGCGGGCATTGCGGTCATGACGGCGCGCGACCCCACACATGCGCCCGCAGGCGAGCGCAGCACCTGGCCGCAGCGATGGGCGGCGTTACGCGGTATTTGGGGCGTGTTGCTGCTGGTTATCGTGGTATTAGGTGGCATTTACGGCGGCGTGTTTACAGCCACCGAGGGTGCGGGCATTGGTGCGTCGGGGGCGTTTTTGTTCGCGCTGGCCCGCCGCCGCCTTACTTGGGCCATTCTCTACCAAGTGCTGGTCGAATCTGCCCGCACCACGGCCATGCTGTTTACGCTGCTGATAGCCGCCACCATTTTTGCCAATTTTGTGAACTTCACTACCATGCCGGGCGACCTGAAAGAATGGATCACCCACCTGGGCCTCTCGCCCACCATGGTGATCGCCGCCATGATGCTGATCTACATTGTGCTGGGCACCGTGATGGAGGAGCTCACCATGGTGTTGCTGACCATTCCGCTGTTTTTTCCTATCGTCACCGCGCTGGGCTTTGACCCTGTCTGGTTTGGTGTGCTGATCGTGATGATTGTGCAAATCGGCCTGATTTCACCCCCTGTAGGCATGAACTTGTTTGTGCTCAACGCCCTGTTGCCGGGCGTAGGCTTGGGCGCTATTTTTCGCGGTTGCTGGCCGTTTGTGGCCATCATGATCGTGGTACTGGCGCTCTTGGTAGCCTTCCCGCAAATTAGCCTGTGGCTGCCTGGTTTGGTGGAGTAATTGGCCTATCGCCCAAGGAAATTGGTCATTTGTAGCTATTATTTCTATAGTACGGTGCGTTAACTTTGCAACCCACCTGCTGCCATATGCACCACCCGCTGCGGGGCAGCTATGTGCACACCGGCGCTGCGCAGGGCCTGCAGTACTGCAGCGTTAACCTGACCTTTAATATTAAGCTCACCGTTGGCGGGGTCGTTGATAGAAAAGAGCCAGGTAAACTGCAACCCATCTGGCAAAAAACCGGCCAAATGTGCCTCGGGCGGCGGGTTTGTAAGCACGCGGGGGAACTGCGCCGCCGCCGCACACAAAAGCTGCACCACCTGTACTACATCGCTGCTGTAGCCCACGGTAATATGGCTGTTGAAAGTGAGCACAGGGTCAACGCGAGAGAGGTTTTCCACCCGCTCGGTAATCAGTTTGTCGTTGGGCACAATAGCTTCACGGCCGTTTTCAGCGCGAATGACGGTGTAGCGGGTTTTGATGTCGGTGATTTTGCCCTCAAAGGTGTCTACCTTGACCGTGTCGCCAATGCGCAGGCTGCGCTCCAGCAAAATCACAAAACCACTGACATAGTTGGCCGCCAGCTTTTGCAGGCCCAGCCCCAAGCCCACGCCGAAGGCTCCGCCCAGCACCGACAGTGCGGTCAGGTCTACCCCGATGGCGGACAAGGCAAGCATCAAGCCCACCACTAACAGCAGCGCGCGAATGGCATTGGCCGTAATTTTGCGCAGCGACAGATCAGTTACGGCCTCGCGCAGTACCTTGGCCTCGATGGTGGCAGATACCCACAGACTCACTACCAGCACCAAACCGGCTGAGAGTATGCCTTCAAAAATGGTCAGCAAGTTCAGCTTTGACTTGCCCAGGCTGAACTTGATGCTTTCCAGCTCGTCTGTTACTACAGGCAAAGCGCCCAGTAACCACAGCACAACACCCAGCCACACCAGCCAAGAAAAAAACCGTTCTAGCAACTTGGCCATGCCTGAGCTGGGGTATGCGCTGGAGAGTACGCGCGCTATCAAGCGAATAGCGCATAAAGCCAGCAATATGGGCGCTGCCAAGGTAAAAACAGCATACTGCGGCAGATTGAAAACCACCAGCTTTACGCTGTACACCAGCACCAGCGCGACCAGGGGAAACAGCACGCCGTCAACCGTGCGGCGGCCAAACAAGACCGACTCTTTGCCCAGCGGCTCGCTGGCTTGCTGCGGCACATACTTGCGTCTTTGCCAGTGCACTAAGGCAAAAGCCACCAACAGACAGGCCAGCAAAGCGGCTATCTCCATCCATACGTCGGGGCGCTGAATGTCTTTAAGTAATGCGGTAATTTGGCTCATGCGGTAATCGGCTTGGTAAAGCATGATTGTGACTTAGCCGGGCTAGCACAAACCCCACGGGGTGTAAACGTTGGTGATAAAGCAATGTGCATGACCTGGCTTGGCTTGGCTCAAGATGGGCTGGTAGCTGGGGGCCACTGTGGTGCACGCTTTTCAGTAAATGCCCGCACACCCTCTTGCGCGCAGGCCTGCATCATGTTGACGGCCATAGTTTGCCCTGCCAGCTGGTAGGCGGCCTCTAGTGCCAAACCCTGTTGGCTGTAGCACAGCGCTTTGCCCATTTGCAGCGCAATGCGCGGTTTACTGACAATCTGTGCAATCAATTTTTCTACCTCCGCGTCCAGCGCGTGCACCGAATCGTCCTGGGCCACTGCGTTGACCAGTCCATAGCCCAAAGCGGTCGGCGCGTCGATAAACTCGCCTGTTAACAGCATCTGCATGGCATGTTTGGGTGCCAAGTTGCGTAGCAACGGCACCGACGGAGTGGCGCAAAACAGGCCATAGTTGATGCCACTGGCGGCAAAGCGGGCACTGGGTGATGCCACCGCCAGGTCGCACTGGGCCACCAATTGGCAGCCCGCAGCAGTGGCCAGGCCATGCACCCGCGCCAGCACGGGCACCGGCAGCTTGGCAATAGACACCATCACCTGCGAACATTGGGCAAACAAGGCTTGGTAGTAGGCCAGCGTAGGGTTGGCGGCCATGGCTTTAAGGTCGTGGCCAGTACAAAAGGCTTTGCCGTGGGCGGCCAGTACCACGGCGCGCGCAGTGTTGTCGGCCTGCACGCTGTCCAGCGCGGCTTGCAGGGCCTCCAGCATGTCGCTTGACAGTGCGTTAAAGCTGCTTTGGCGGTTCAGCGTCAGCGTGTAGACCCCACGCGGGTCTTTAAAGACAAGTACTGCACCGTTATTCATAGCGTATTTTTACAAGGAAAGTGACCTTGGGCCCAAGGAAATGTTGCATAAGTAGCTATCAATTATGAAGCATTTATGCGGATAAAATGAAACCATCTTACAACGTGAAGGAAACCACAGCATGGGCGCACAGTGGAAAGCAAAAGGCAAAGAACTGGCCGCCAACGCCAGAGGCAAACTGTTTGGCCGTCTGGCCAAAGACATTATGGTGGCAGCGCGCAGCGGGGCCGATCCCGCATCTAACTCACGCCTGCGCTTGGTGGTAGAGCAGGCCCGCAAGGTATCAATGCCCAAAGAAACTTTAGACCGCGCCATCAAAAAAGGGGCCGGGCTCACGGGGGAGACGGTCAACTTTGAGCACGTGATCTACGAAGGCTTTGCCCCCCACCAAGTGGCCGTGATGGTGGAATGCCTCACCGACAATGTCAAGCGCACAGCACCCGAGATGCGGGTGCTGTTTCGCAAAGGGCAACTGGGCGCATCTGGCTCGGTGTCGTGGGACTTTGACCACCTTGGCATGATCGAGGCCGAGCCCGCTGCACCAGGCGCTGATGCCGATACCGCCGCTATCGAAGCTGGTGCGCAAGACTTAGAGGCGGTTGAAAATGCTGACGAAGACAACCCAGTCAAGGCAGGCACAACTTTGTTCTACACGGACCCCGCCGAGCTAGATTTAGTCAGTCGCGCCCTGCCCGCGCAGGGTTTTACAGTCTTAACCGCCAAGCTAGGCTACAAGGCCAAAAATCCCGTCAACCCCGCGAACTTAAGCGCCGAGCAGTTAGAGGAAGTAGAGGCATTTTTGGCGGCTATCGATGGCAATGACGATGTGCAAAATGTGTATGTGGGGTTGGCGGGGTAAGGGCCGAGGCGCTTTGTCAGGCTGTTGTGCCTTGATTGCCTTGGTCGGGCGACGGGACAACTATGTTAGTTGAAGGCACGTGGGGCTGGCAGGTGTGGCGGTGCAAGACAGCGTGACCAGCTCGCGTGAAATGTCTTCTAGCCAATCAGCGCAACACTGCACAAGCTAGGAAAGCAATCTTCAAAGACCCTCAGAACAACCAAAAACAGGCTTTTTATAAGTAAAATAGCCCTCAAGCCCAAGGAAATGCTGCGCAAATAGCTATCTATTAAATAGCATTTAAATTACAGCCTACAAATCCGCCAACACCCGCAGGTGCCCCTCGACACTGCGGGCCAGTGCGCCTAGCGCGTAGCCGCCCTCTAAACAGCTCACAATGCGGCCTTGAGAGTGGCGCTTGGCCACAGCATAGATTTGCGCTGTTATCCAGGCATAGTCGGCCTCTACCAAACCCAGTTGGCCTAGCTCGTCTTCGCGGTGTGCATCAAAGCCTGCGCTGATGAAAATCATGTCGGGTTTAAAGGCTTCCAGGCGAGGCAGCAGGTCGGCACTGAACAGTTGGCGCACAGCCTCGCCCCTGGTGTAGGCAGGCAAGGGAATGTTGTGCATGTTCTGCGCCGTGCTGGCCTCCCCACTGTAGGGGTACAGCGGGTGCTGAAAGATGCCGACCATCAGCACACGTGGGTCGCTGGCCAAAATATCTTCGGTGCCATTGCCATGGTGTACGTCAAAATCTACCACCGCCACGCGCTGCAGGCCGTGGTGGTCTAGTGCGTGCTTGGCTGCGATGGCAATGTTGTTAAAAAAGCAAAAACCCATGGCTTTCTCGCGGCAGGCGTGGTGGCCAGGCGGGCGCACAGCGCAAAAGGCGTTGCTCAGCTCACCGGCTATGACAGCGTCGGTTGCCGCCACAGCGGCTCCAGCGGCGCGCAGGGCGGCTTGCCAAGTGTGCGGGTTAATGCAGGTGTCGGGGTCGATAGGCAAGTGGCTGGGGCCGCCCGCTTGCATCTCTTGCGCCAGCCGTTGGCTTAGGCCCTGCAGCGATGCAATGTACATCCGTCCGTGGGCTAGCTCCAGATCGCTGGGTGATGCCAAGGGCGCATCCACGCGGGTCAGTGCGTCGCCCAGGCCGCTGCTGATCAAGTGGTCGTTGATGGCATCTAAGCGCTCGGGGCATTCAGGGTGGCCTGCGCCCATCTCATGCAGGTGGCAGTCGTGGTGGGTGAAATAACCTGTTGTCATTGTTCAAGTCATGTTTTAGGGTATCGTTAGCGTATGGATACCAATCAGTTAAATCAGTTACTACAAACGCTGCTGCAGCAGCTTAACACGGTGATCGTAGGCAAAAGCACGCAGGTGCAAGACTGTGTGGCGTGTTTGCTGGCAGGCGGGCATTTGCTTATTGAAGATGTGCCCGGCGTAGGCAAAACCACACTGGCGCACGCACTGTCGCGCAGCTTTGGCCTGCAGTTCTCACGCGTGCAGTTTACCGCCGACCTGATGCCCAGCGACCTGTCGGGGGTGTCGATTTACGAGCGGGGCGCAAACCAAGGCCAGGGCGGCTTTGTGTTCCACCCTGGCCCGATGTTTGCCCAAGTGCTGCTGGCAGACGAAATAAACCGTGCCAGCCCCAAAACCCAATCGGCATTGCTAGAGGCCATGGAGGAAAAGCAAGTCACGGTAGAGGGCGCCACGCGTGCCCTGCCCCAGCCATTTTTTGTGATTGCCACGCAAAACCCGCACGACCAGCTAGGCACTTACGCGCTGCCTGAAAGCCAGTTAGACCGGTTTTTAATGCGTATTTCTCTAGGCTACCCCGACCGCGCCGCCGAACGCAGCTTGCTGGCAGGTAACGACCGTCGCGACATGGTAGACGCACTGCCTGCGGTCTTTAATGCCAACTCTTTGATAGCGGCCCAAGCGGCAGTCCACCAAGTGCACGCCGCCGACCCACTGCTCAATTATGTGCAAGACCTGATAGCTGCCACCCGTTCGGGCCGCTGGTTTTTGCAGGGCTTAAGCCCCCGTGCGGGCATAGCGCTGGTGCGCGCGGCCAAGGCACAGGCGCTGTTGGCAGGGCGCGACTACGTCGCCCCGGACGATGTGCAAGTGATCTTGCCGCAAACCATCGCCCACCGCATGGTGCCCGTGGCCGATGCCGGACGCGGTGCAGTAGAGCAAGTGCGGGCTATGGTGGCTGCAGTGCCTTTGCCTTAAACCGCTACTTTAAATGCTTGCTTTAGGCCTACGCTGGCCCTTACGCCTTGCTAACTTCTCTGTTCCTGCGGTGTAAGCCCGCTCAAGGTTGTGTCGCGTAATATGCTGGAACCTTTGTTTTTAAGCTCACTCTACCCAAGATGCCTATTCACCCTCCGCTAGAAATGCTGCAGCTAATGTGCAGCTTGGAAGTCAGCCTGCACAGTAGCGCCGTGCGTGGCGACAAAGCTGCGCTAGCGCATATTTTGCACGCCGACTTTGTAGAAATTGGCCGCTCAGGCCAGCGCTACACCAAGGCCCAGATGCTCACCCGTCTGCTCTCGCAAAGCACGCACCCCGTGGTCTGGTCACAGGGCTTTGAACTGGCCATGCCCTCTTACAGCGTGGCCTTGCTCAGCTACCAGTCTGCCCATGTAGCGCAGCACGGTGAACTGGCCCAGCATGCCCAGCGCAGCTCGTTGTGGCAGTTTGCCGATGACAGCTGGCAACTGCGCTTTCACCAAGCTACAGCGTGTAGTCCTTTTGGTAAAACCGAGACTGCCAGCGCCTCTGCGCTGCAGTATTCCCACTGAAATAGTGCACACTGTTGCAGCGTATGCGGTTGCAATTTCCGACTGAAGACATGCAGCACGGCCAAGTGATTGATGGCCGGCGCATTGTTAACCTATTTACCTAAAGCCACACGCCATGGTCACAGCTTACATCCGCACAAGGTTTCGCCAATGGTGGCAAAGCAAGCTGCCGCTGACCGACACCCTGGTTTTAACCCAGCGCAATGTGTATATTTTGCCCACCCGTGCGGGCTGGATGCTGGGCATCACCCTGCTGGTGCTGCTGATTGCGTCTATCAACTACCAGCTCAATCTAGGCTACCTGTTGACCTTTATGCTGGCCGGCGCAGCCGTGGTGGGCATGCATGTGTGCCACGGCAATTTGCGTGGCTTAAGCCTGCATTTAGCCGTGCCCAGTGCCCAGTTTGCAGGTAGCACGGCGCAATTTGATGTGTTAATTAGCCATGACCGGCGCACTGTGCGCCCCAGCATTGGCCTCAGCCTGCTAGACGCCGCGCATTGGTCGTGGACCGATGTAGCAGCGCAGGGCAGCAGTGTGGTGCACGTAGGCTACTGCCCGCCGCAGCGCGGATTGCACCGCATGCCTGACATGACTGCCGAAACCCGCTTTCCGCTGGGCACCTTTCGCGTATGGACCGTGTGGCGGCCCAAGGCCCAGGTGCTGGTGTACCCTGCCCCCGAGGCCTTTGCGCCCCCATTGCCAATGGGCGAGCCGCGCGCAGGTGGTGCCGTAGCCAACCAGGCGCAAAACACCGGCGAGTTTGACGGTGTACGCGGCTACCGCCGCGGCGACCCCCTGAAGCTGGTGGTATGGAAACAGGTAGCCAAAGCCGTAGCGCGGGGCAGCGACGACCTGGTCAGCCGCGACACCCAGCAAGCCCAGCGCTATGAGCTGTGGCTAGATTTCGCCACCTGCGGCCACCCAAGCACAGAACACAAACTGCAGCGCCTTACCGCTTGGGTGCTGGCCGCAGACAAGCTGGGCAGTGACTATGGCCTGCGCCTGCCAGGCCGTGAGATCAAACCTGGCGGCGGTGAAGGGCACAAGCGCCAGTGCTTAGAGGCCTTGGCCTTATGCTAAGCACCCTGCGCCACCTGCCGCGTGATGCGCGCGATACGCTGTTTTTACTGGCCGTCATTGGCTGGGTCATCGCACCACAAACTGGCCACCTGCCGTGGTGGTGCAGCGCTTTGGCAGCAGGCGTGCTGCTATGGCGAGGCAGGCTGGCTTGGGCCAGCGCGCCGCTGCCGTCTATATGGTGGCGCATGGCGCTGCTGGCCATCACTATTGCGGCCACCTTAGCCACCCACAAAACCCTGCTGGGCCGCGACGCTGGGGTGACACTCACCGTGGTGTTGCTGTGCCTTAAAACGCTAGAGCTGCGGGCCAGGCGCGATGCGTTTGTGATCTTCTTTCTTGGCTTCTTCACGATGCTGACCAACTTTTTCTTCTCGCAGTCACTCTTGACTGCCGCCGCCATGCTGGTAGCGCTGATGGGCCTGCTTACCGCGCTGGTCAACGCACACATGCAGGTAGGCAAACCGCCGCTGCTCACTTCTGCCAAAGTGGCGGGCAAAATGGTGCTGCTGGGAGCGCCGATCATGGCCGTGCTGTTTGTGCTGTTTCCCCGGCTGGCACCGCTGTGGGGTATTCCCAGCGACGGCATGACGGGGCGCAGCGGGCTGTCTAGCAGCATGCAAGTGGGCAGTATTGCATCACTGGCGCTGGACGAGTCGATCGCCATGCGCGTGAAGTTTGAAGGCCCAGCGCCGGTGCAAAGCGACCTGTACTTTCGCGGCCCGGTGCTCAGCGTGTTTGATGGCAAAGAATGGCGGCCCAACACCGGCCAATTGTCCAGCCGTTTTGCCGTGCCGGCCAATTTAAAAGCACTAAGCCCACCTATCAAATACCAAGTCACCCTGGAGCAAAACAACCGGCCTTGGATTTTTGTGCTCGATGCCGCAAGCAGCCCCCCTGTGGTGCCTGGCCACGAAATCACCATGACCCCCGACCTGCTATGGCTGAGCAACAAACCCGTGACCGACCTGGTGCGCTACACGGCAAGCAGCAGCGTAGATTTTGCCCACGGCCCCACCAAAACCACGGTGGGCCTGCAAGACTTTATCGACCTGCCCGCCAGCTTTAACCCGCGCACGCTACAGCTGGCCGCCGACATGCGGCGCGACCCCCGCTTTGCCCAGGCCGATGCCAATACCTTGGTACCCGAAGTGCTGCGCCGCCTGCGCACCGGCGGCTACCAGTACACGCTAGAACCCGGCCTGTACGGACGCAACACAGCGGACGAATTTTGGTTTGACAAAAAAGAAGGTTTTTGCGAGCACATCGCTTCCAGCTTTGTCATCCTTATGCGTGCGCTGGACATCCCTGCGCGCATCGTCACCGGTTACCAAGGGGGCGAGGTCAACAACGTCGACGGTTTTCATACCGTGCGCCAAAGCGATGCCCATGCCTGGGCCGAGGTATGGCAAAGCGGTGCCGGCTGGCTGCGGGTAGACCCCACCAGCGCGGTATCGCCTGGCCGCATAGGCTTGTCGCAGCGGCTGGCTGCGCCGCGTGGCTTTGTGGCCAGCGCTTTGGGCAACGTGCTTAACCCCAGCTTTACCGCCCAACTGCGCGCAGCGTGGGAAGCCGTCAACAACAGCTGGAACCAGTGGGTGCTGAACTACAGCCAAAGCAAGCAGCTTGATTTGCTCAAAAACATAGGCTTTGCCTCGCCCAGCTGGGAAGACCTGAGCTATGTGCTGATTGGCATCATCGTGGCCGTGAGCCTGGCAGGCTCTGCATGGACGCTGTACAGCCGCAGCCAGCACGACCCCTGGCTGCGGCTGCTGCAGGCTGCGCGCAAACGCTTGACCTCAGCCGGTATGGCCACTGGCGACGCTACCCCCCCACGCGAATTGGCCCGCCGCGCCCGTGCACACTGGGGTGCGCCTGCCCAAGGCTTGCACGACTGGTTGTTACAACTAGAAGCCCTGCGCTACGCGCCTAAAGGCCAACCGCAGGCGACATTGGCTACACTGCGTGCACAGTTTGCCCAGCTACCCCCATTGCCAAAGCTAACAGACACTGCACCAGCGCCGCAACTTGTCACCTAAAGCAGCCAATTACCGCCAGTACAAACCACTTTGCAAGCGCCCTCTTTGTGACCACTACCCAGCCCTCTCACCCACCAACCCCTTTTCCAAAGGGCAAATCGCTAGCTATATTTATGATAGCTACTTGTTTAGCATTTCCTTGGGCGTGGGCCCAAAAACCTGCTAAAAAAGCAACTTCCACCGTTGCAGCCAAGGCGCAAGAGGTGGGTACGGCTTATGCCAGCCGGGCTGATGCCATGCTCTTTGCCGACGACCTGGCCGACCGGCGCAACCTGGACCGCGAATGGGTGCGCCAAGCCATTGGCCAGGCCTACTTTATACCCACCGTGCAGCGCCTCATGCGGCCAGCGGCCACCACTTTTGTTAAAAATTGGCGCGTTTACCGCAGCCGCTTTATCGACCCTGTGCGGATTGCTGCAGGCGTGCGCTTTTGGCGTGCTAATGCAGCCGCCCTGGCCCGCGCCGAGCAAGAATTTGGCGTGCCCGCCGAGATCATCGTAGGCATTATTGGGGTAGAAACCATCTATGGCCGCGACATGGGCAACTTCAGGGTGGTTGACGCACTGGCCACACTGGCCTTTGACTTTCCTAAAACCGACAAACGTGACCGCAGCCAGTTTTTTAAAGACGAGCTAGAGCAAGTTTTGTCGCTGGCCAACCGCACCAATATCGACCCCTTAAGCCTGCGCGGCAGCTACGCCGGTGCCATGGGCCTTGGCCAGTTTATGCCCAGCAGCTGGGCCAAGTACGCTATTGATTTTGACGGCGATAGTAAAATTGATTTATTTAACAGCCCGCAAGATGCCATCGGTTCGGTAGCCAACTACTTCAAAGCCTTCAACTGGAAACCGGGCTTGCCCACGCATTACCCGGTTAGCTTTGATGCAGCCCGGCTGGACAAAGACACCTTGCTGGGCCCCGACATTTTGCCCACCTTCAGCCCCGAGCGCTTTGCGGCACTGGGCGCTGTGCTACAAAGCGATGCCCAAGCCCACCCCGGCCCGCTGGCACTGGTAGAGCTGCAAAACGGCAGCGACGGCGCGCCCCAGTACATTGCAGGCACCGAAAATTTCTACGCCATTACCCGCTACAACTGGAGCAGCTACTACGCCATGAGCGTGATCGAGCTGGGAGCGCTAGTCAAGGCGGCCGCAAAAGCGCCTTAACCATTTCGGGCAAAATTCAAGCTAAACTCAGGGTAAATTCAAAGTCAATATGCTGGACTTTTTTACACAAACTCCCCACCTTTTGCTGGGCATTAGCCTGTTTGGGGCGGCGCTATGGCACTTCTGGGTGGCGTACAGCATCCAATTTAAACACAGCACCACCCACGTGCGCATGGGCAGCGTAGCATTGCCAGGTGTGCAAAAGCTTAGTTCTAAGTTTGCCCAGCTTTACCTCGCCCATGGCCTATGCTTTGCAGTGGCGTTAGGGGCTTATCTGGCGCTTGCCACATCCACCGTAGCCATTGCCATCATGCTGATAGCGTCTATGGCGCTAGGCCTGTGCAGGCAGGTTTTAGTGCG
The DNA here is from genome assembly GCA_043721235.1 of Polaromonas sp. Taxonomy (GTDB): domain Bacteria; phylum Pseudomonadota; class Gammaproteobacteria; order Burkholderiales; family Burkholderiaceae_C; genus JAAFIP01. The sequence goes on from JAYSRE010000048.1 coordinate 14,078, forward strand.
CGCCTTGGAAAAGCTGGCCGGGCTGCCGTAGCGCTCTCGGTTATGGCCGAGGGTTCAGTCCCAAATTTTCAAAGCCTCCAGGGGCCAAGCTGCCCAGCTTTGCATACTCACTCCACCCGCACCACGCCTGTAGGTTTAAAGCCTAAATCAGCCGCTTTGCCTTTGCGGCCTCGGGCGGCGCGGGCATTGTTCAGGCTGCGTATTTCTAGCTGTTCAGCGCGGTCTTTGCCGCCCCGGCCTATGCCCACAATGGTGACGCTGCGGGTATAGGCGGCTGCGCCGGCCAGGGTGTCTTTGGCATCCAGGTCAATCAGCATCAGGCCACGGCCGCCGCTGGCCATGGTTTTTAGTTCGGTGATCTTAAAGGTCAAAATACGGCCCCCCGTGGAGGCACAGGCCACATGGGTGGCCACTATGTTTTTAATAGCTGTCGGCGTAGCATTTCCTTGGGCGATAGGCATATTTAGCTCTAAAGGAGAGGGTTTGCACAAGCTTTCACCTTCGGCGCAGCTGACAAAGGATTTACCGGCTTTTTGGCGCGATGCCATGTTCTCTATACTGGCTATAAAGCCGTAGCCCCCACTGGCGCTGAGCAGCAGCTGCGCGCTGGCGGCCCCAGCGTGGTAATGCAGGATTTGGCTGCCTGATTCCAGCTCAATTAGCGTGGTAATGGGCTGGCCGTCGCCGCGTGCGCCAGGCAGCAAGGCGACAGCGACCGAGTAGACGCGCCCGTTATGGCCAAAAGCCAACAGCGTATCGACCGTGCGGCATTCAAAGGTGCCGTACAGGTCGTCGCCTGATTTAAAGGCAAAGCTGGCGCTGTCGTGCCCGTGGCCGCTGCGCGCGCGTACCCAGCCCTTGGCGCTGATGACCACCGTGACAGGCTCATCTACCACTTTAAGCTCAACAATAGTTTTTTTCTCAGTTTGAATCAAAGTGCGGCGGGGGTCTTTGGCAGGGTCACCATATTGCTTGGCATCAAGCTCAATTTCTTTCACCATCAGGCGGCGCAGGGTGGCCGGGTTGCCCAGGATTTCTTCCAGTTTGCCCTGCTCTTCGCGCAGCTCGCTTAGCTCAGTTTCGATCTTGAGGGCCTCTAGACGCGCCAATTGGCGCAGGCGAATGTCTAAAATATCCTCCGCTTGGCGCTCGCTGAGGCTAAAGCGCGCTATCAGGGCGGCTTTGGGTTCGTCGCTGCGCCTGATGATGGCAATGACTTCGTCAATGTTAAGTAAGACGATCTGCCGGCCTTCCAAAATATGGATGCGTTCCAGCACTTTGCCCAGCCGGTGGCGCGAGCGCCGTTCGATGGTTTGCGCTCTAAATTCAATCCACTCCACCAGCATTTGGCGCAGGCTTTTCAGCGTAGGGCGACCGTCGATACCAATAGCAGTCAGGTTAATGGACGCAGACGTCTCCAAGCTGGTGTGCGCCAGCAGCGCGGTGATGAGCTCGTTTTGTTCGATTTTGCTGGTTTTGGGCTCGAACACCAAGCGCACGGCGGCCTCGCGGTTGCTCTCGTCGCGGGTGGTGTCCAGCAGCGCCAGCATGCTGGCTTTGAGCTGGGTTTGGTCTAGGCTGAGCGCTTTTTTTCCGGTTTTGACTTTAGGGTTGGTAATTTCTTCAATTTCTTCCAGCACTTTTTGCGTGCTGGTGCCGGGCGGCAGCTCGGTCACCACCAGTTGCCACTGGCCACGTGCCAGTTCTTCAATCTTCCAGCGCGCACGCACCTTAAGCGAGCCACGGCCTGTGCGGTAGGCGTCGGCAATGTCCGCCGGGCTGCTGATGATTTGGCCGCCATTGGCGTAGTCGGGGCCGGGAATGATGGCAAACAGCTCTTGGTCGGACAGCTTGGGGGTTTTGATCAGCGCCACGCAGGCATCGGCCACTTCGCGCAGGTTGTGGCTGGGTATCTCGGTGGCCAGGCCTACGGCAATGCCAGACGCGCCGTTAAGTAAGTTGAACGGCAAACGCGCAGGCAACTGCTTGGGCTCTTGCTCGCTGCCATCGTAGTTGGGAATAAAGTCCACCGTGCCCATGTCAAGCTCGTCCAGCAGCAGGCTGGTAATGCGCGCCAGGCGGGCCTCGGTGTAGCGCATGGCAGCTGCGCCGTCGCCGTCTCTGGAGCCAAAGTTGCCCTGCCCGTCCACCAAGGGATAGCGCTGGCTGAAGTTTTGCGCCATGCGCACCATGGCGTCGTAGGCGGCACTATCGCCGTGCGGGTGGTATTTGCCCAGCACGTCGCCCACCACGCGGGCGCTTTTGACCGGCTTGGCACCGGCGTTGCCGTTGGCTCCGCCAAAGGCGAGGCCCATGCGACCCATGCTGTACAAAATGCGCCGTTGCACCGGTTTTTGGCCGTCGCATACGTCGGGCAGTGCGCGGCCTTTCACTACGCTGAGCGCGTATTCCAGGTAGGCGCGCTGGGCATAGGTGGCCAGGTTTAAGCTGTCGTCGGTTTCGCCAGAAAAATTGGCATCTTGGCTGTCGTTCGGCATATCGGTCATAGGCTGGAGAATCAGGGGGGATTTATTTAGGCTCAGTGCTGGCCTGGGTATTGGCTGGCACGGTGGCTGGCACGGTGGGTGGCATGTTGGATGAAGAGGCCGTGTTCGATGCCAAAGGCATGACAGGTGCGCCTGCTGGAGTACTGCCCAGAGGCGGCACCATGTTGCCGCGCCCCAGTGCACCGCCTATTTCCATACGCACGCGGGCAGGTGCCTTGGCATCTACGGCCTTGGGCGCAGCTGCCACCATAGGAGGTGGCTTTAAAAAAGTATAGATCTGCATCACTGTTTTCACGTAGTTTTGCGTCTCTAGATAGGGCGGGATTTGGTTGCCATAGCGCTTGACTGCGCCCTCACCTGCGTTGTAGGCTGCCAGTGCCAACTCGGGCTTGCCGGGGAACATGGCCAGCAGGTCACGCAGGTAGTGGCTCCCGGCTTTGATATTGGTTTTAGGGTCGGTAAGTTTTTTCTCAAGCGGGGTTTTAGCATCGCCCTGCACGCCATAGCGCTGGGCCGTGGGCGGCATCAGCTGCATGAGGCCGACCGCGCCTTTGGGAGAGACGGCGTGGGTGTCAAAGCCCGACTCAGTTGCAATCAAGGCTTGCAGCAGCTCAAAGTCAATTTTGTTGACCTGGGCTGCTTCGCGCACATGGTGTTTGACGGCTTTGAAATTGGGCGAAATGTCGAAAAATGCGAGCAGCTTGGGCGCATTTTTAGGCACGCTTACGGGGCGTGGCATGTTGTCGGTGGCATTATTGGCTTGGGGAATAGCAAGGTTGTGAGCGGCGTTGCTCAATGGGGCAGGCAAACCGCTCTGGGTGTCAAAGCTGGTGTCACCTTTAAAGTACAGCGCGTAGCGATCGTCTAATTTACTGGCTGCAAAATGGGCTACGCCCTTGGCATCTACATAGCCCCAGACGTCAGCGAAGGCGCTGTGCATGAGGCCCAGTGCGGCGCACAGCAACACGGCAGTGCGGGTGGTGGCAAATAGCTTGCGGCTCATGCTGGCAGCTCCTGGCCGCTGCTGCGGCGCGATGCAAACTCGGTGTTGAGTATCGACAACACCACCAAAGAATCAAAGGCTTTGCTGCCATCGTCTAAACTAATCTTCACTGCGTCGCGCAGCGTCCCTTCCACCACAAAACCTTCGCTGTCGTAAAAAGCCTGTGCCCGGGTGTTGCGCTGTTTTACATCCAGCCAAAAGCGGTGCGCCTTTAAATCGTCAAACGCTACGCGCTTGGCCACGCGCAGCGCAGCGCGGCCAAAGCCTTGGCCTTTGTACTGCAGCACCATGCGTTTAAGCTCCAGTGACTGGTGCTGGCTGCGGCAACCTATCAAAATCAGAAAACCCACAGGGTCCAAGCCTTCGCCACCTTCAACAATGAAATGCCGCATGTCTGGAAACCGAATAGCCGCCTCGTGTTGCGTGCGGTCCCAAGGCGTAATAAACGGCAAATTGTCCGAGTCTTGCTCTAACGACAGCACATAGGCTATGTCGCTTTGCATGGTGGGCCGCAGGCGGACTCTGACGGTCACTGTGCTGCTCTTCCTGTTGCAGGGTGGGCTGTCATACTTGTCATACATCCACCTCCACAGAATCCCCATGCAATTCCATCAGTTCGCGCCGCGCACCCGCTTCGCCTTTGCCCATCAGTTGGGTGAATTTGAGGGCTGTGAAGGCTGCGTCCAGTTCGCCGTACTGCACGGGCAGCAAGCGGCGGGTGTCAGGGTTGAGTGTGGTTTCCCATAATTGATCTGCATTCATCTCGCCCAGGCCCTTAAATCGGCTGATCGTCCACTTGTTCTCGGCAACGCCGTCTTTACTCAGCTTGTCCAAAATAGCGCTCAACTCGCCTTGGTCTAAGGCGTATTGCTTGCTGGCAGGCTTTTTGCCGCGTGCGGGCGCGTCTATGCGAAACAGGGGCGGCCGGGCGACGTAGATGTTGCCAGTTTCAATCAGCTTGGGGAAGTGTTTGAAAAAGAGCGTAAGCAACAGCACCTGGATGTGCGAACCGTCTACGTCGGCATCCGACAGGATGCAAATCTTGCCGTAGCGTAGGCCGCTTAAGTCGGGGTTGTCGTCTTTGCCGTGGGGGTCTACGCCAATGGCTACGCTGATGTCGTGGATCTCGGTATTGGCAAACAGGCGGTCGCGCTCGACCTCCCAGGTGTTGAGTATCTTGCCGCGCAGGGGCAAGATGGCCTGGCTTTCTTTGTCGCGCCCCATCTTGGCACTGCCGCCTGCGCTGTCGCCCTCGACCAAAAACACTTCGTTGTGCGACAGGTCGCGGCTCTCGCAGTCGGTCAGCTTGCCGGGCAGCACGGCTACGCCGGAGCCTTTGCGCTTTTCTACTTTTTGGCCTGCGCGTTGGCGGGTTTGCGCAGCTTTGATGGCCAGGTCGGCGAGTTTTTTGCCGTAGTCAACATGCTGGTTTAGCCACAGTTCCATGGCGGGACGCACGTAGTTGGACACCAGGCGCACCGCATCGCGCGAGTTCAGGCGTTCTTTGATCTGGCCTTGGAACTGCGGGTCTAGCACCTTGGCTGACAGCACATAAGAAGCGCGGGCAAACACATCTTCGGGCAACAGCTTAACCCCCTTGGGCAAGAGCGAATGCAGCTCGATAAAGCCCTTGACGGCGGTGAACAAACCATCGCGCAGCCCGCTGTCGTGCGTGCCGCCGTTGGTGGTGGGAATCAAATTGACGTAGCTCTCGCGCACCGGCTGGCCGTCTTCTGTGAACGCCACGCACCAGGCTGCGCCCTCGCCCTCGGCAAAGGTCTCGTCTTTGGCATCTGCAAAGCCGTCGCCTTCCCACAGCGGTATCACTACGTCGCCATTGAGCGTTTGCTCCAGATAGTCGCGCAGGCCGCCCTTGTACTGCCAGCTTTGTGTGTCTTTGGTTTTCTCGTTCACCAGGGTCACGCTCACACCAGGCATCAGCACGGCTTTGCTGCGCAAAAGGTGGGTCAGCTCGCTCAAAGGAATCACCAGGGACTCAAAATATTTGCCATCGGGCCACACCCGCACGCTGGTGCCTTGCTTGCGGTCGCCCTCAACTTGCTTGCGCAGGTGGAGTTTTTCGACCACGTCGCCGCCTTCAAACACCAGTTTTGCCACCATGGCTTCACGGTAGCTGGTAGCCTCCAGCCGCTTGCCCAGCGCATTGGTCACGCTCACGCCCACGCCGTGCAGGCCACCTGAGAAGTTGTAGGCCCCGCCCTTGCCTTTGTCAAACTTGCCACCCGCATGCAGGCGGGTGAACACCAGCTCAATCACCGGCGCTTTCTCTTCGGGGTGCATGCCAATCGGAATGCCGCGCCCGTCGTCGTCAACCGTCACGGAGCCGTCGGTGTGCAGGGTAACCTTGATCTTCTTGCCAAACCCCGCCAGCGCCTCGTCTGCAGAGTTGTCCAGCACCTCTTGGATCACATGCAACGGATTGTCGGTGCGCGTGTACATGCCGGGGCGCTGCTTGACAGGCTCCAAGCCTTTGAGAACGCGAATCGAACCTTCGCTGTAAGCGGTGTTTAACGTAGTGGGTAATTTATCTGCCATAGGGGAATTGTAGGGGGAATAAGTTTGCAAACTGTACAAAGATACAGTAACTTTACGGGCGTTCTTTAAGTACTATGCTTTTAATAGCTGCTCATGCAGCATTTCCTTGGGCCAGAAGGCTAAAGCGCCTCAAAGTCAGGCACATACCCATTGCCAGCAAGATTGTTTATGCTGTGGTTTCAGCAGCGGGGAGTTCAAGTGTCCAGCCAGTGCTTTTTGCCAGTTGGGCCATATCGTCCAGCGTGTCCAGATCGGTGATGAAGTGGGTGTTGCGGGTTTGGTGGACGACGACCATCTCAGGGTTGCGGTCCATCAGATCGCGACAGCCTAAGTTGGCTTCGCTGGCCAGCACCTGGACTCGGGCCACGTCGTCTATCACCACCGGGTTACCGCGCTGCGCACCCACCATGGGCATTACTATATGGCCAGTGGCTTTTTTCTTGAATACCGCAATCAACTCGGTAAGGTCGGATGCGCCGATCAAAGGCTGGTCTGCCAGCACGATCAGGATGGCATCCAAGTTTGCGCTCAGCGCAGATAAACCCAGCCGCACCGAGCTTTGCTGGCCCCGCGCATAGCCCGCGTTGTGTGCCAACGTGACGGGGAAACTCAGCACCTGCACCTGAACCTGCGCCTGAACCGCATCGCACGCATGGCCCGTAACGACCACAACCTCATCCACACCCGCACCACCCAACGCCATCAGCTGTCGGTTGATCAACGGCACCCCTTGCAAGCGGATCAGCGACTTGGCCACACCACCCATGCGCACGCCCTCGCCCGCCGCCAGCAGCACGGCGCCAACACGCAAGTGGGCGCAGCGCCCACCACCTTGTTTTGGCATGCAACCCATACAACTGACCCCTTTAAACCCATCATTCTGGTAACCATTACAAACTGCTCTGATTGTGCACTGGCATGAAGCGCGTCACATGCTGCGCGGCCAAGTCCATAGCCGCCTTGTGTTTACGGAGGCTATTACTTTGAAAAATGGGCAGCGGATTGCTTTCGCTGTCCAGCAGGCTGTGGGGCGTGTTCGTCAGCATGACATGGGATATAGTCATTAGCATGGCTTTGTAACGCGGCTTTTTTACGCTGCGTGACCAGTCCTCCTTTCAATTTAAATGGGTTTCAAATGGACAGCCTGGATTTAAGGGTTTTGGGCGATGCTCTGGCTTGGAAACAGTTCGGTCACGGTGTTAGCCTGGTTACTGTGGTAAAAACCTGGGGCAGCGCACCCAGGCCATCGGGCGCTTTATTGGCCATTCGAGGCGATGGCATCGTCAGCGGATCGGTGTCTGGCGGTTGTATTGAAGACGACCTCATTGCCCGCGCCAAAGCAGCTTTGCATGCAGCAACAAAACAGGCTTCTAGCGCACTGCCCTCGCTCATGACCTACGGCGTGACCAAAGACGAAGCCGCGCGCTTTGGCCTGCCCTGTGGCGGCACACTGCGGCTACTGCACGAACCCCTTGTACAGGTGGACTGGATGGTAAACCTGCTTACGCAAACTGCCGCCCACCAGCTGGTTGCCCGCACCCTCACTATGGCCACCGGCATCGTTACCCTAAGCCCCGCACAGCGCGGCCAAACCCTGACATTTGACGGCATCTCAATGACCAGCGTATTTGGCCCCCAATGGCGCCTGCTGTTGATAGGAGCGGGCCAGCTATCCCAAGCGGTGGCCGAGATGGCCGGCCTGCTTGACTTTGAGGTACTGGTGTGCGATCCGCGCGAAGAGTATGCCGCCACACTGGGCATACAAGGCGTGCAAAGGGTGCGGGGTATGCCTGATGATGTGGTACGCGAGATGGTGCCCGATGCCCACACCGCCATCGTCGCCCTTACCCATGACCCCAAACTGGACGACATGGCTTTGCTGGAAGCCTTGCGTAGCGATGCATTTTACGTAGGGGCACTGGGTTCACGGCGAAACCAGGAAACCCGCAAACAGCGCCTGTCCGAGCACTTTGGGCTAAGCCAGGCCGAACTGGCACGGCTGCACGGACCGGTCGGCTTGCGCATTGGCAGTAAAACACCGGCTGAGATGGCCATTTCGGTTCTGGCAGAAATCATCCAGGTTAAGAACGCACCTCAAGCCGATCTACCGCCCTGCACCAAGGTGTTGGTGCCCTGCAATGCCAGCATTGAATAAGTACCACCACAAACACCAGCAGCTGAGGGTCGCGTTTCAATGCGCTTAATCGGGCATGATGTGTCATGAAAATCAATCCTCTGCATGGCGTTTTGATGGTGCTTACCGCTGCGATGCTGTGGGGCACCACCGGCACCGCCCAAAGCTTTGCACCACCGCAGCTGTCTGCCTACTGGGTGGGCAGCCTGCGTTTGTTGGCAGCGGCGCTGTTTTTTGTACCGTGGCTGGCGCTGACCGACAGGCCGGCGCTGGCGCGGCGCAGCCTGGCCCACTTGCCGTGGCCTGCCATAGGCTTGGCTGCTGCTTGCATGTGCAGCTACAACTTGGCTTTTTTTGCCGGTGTACGGGCCTGCGGTGTGGCGGTGGGCACTGCTATCGCCATAGGCAGTGGGCCGATCTGGGCCGGTCTGCTGCAGGCACTGGTACTGCGCCGCGCGCCCCCTGGGGTGTGGTGGCTGGGCACCAGCTTGGCTGTGGCGGGTGTGGGCATGATGATGGCCAGCGCTGGCCTAATGGCAACCCGTGCAGCACCTGGGGCTAGTTTTAGCCTGTTCGGGGTTGCCATGTGCCTGCTGGCGGGTTTGTCTTACGCCGTGTATGCACTTGTGAATAAACACATGGTTAGCGTGGCACCGGCGGGCGTGGTGACAGCAGCAGTGTTTGTACTGGCTGCGGTCTTGGCTGTGCCTATCGCCTGGGCACTGGCGGGCGCCTTGCGCCTAAGCACCCAAGACCTGGCCGTGGTGGCCTGGCTGGGCGTGATGGGTACGGCAGTGGCCTACTTGCTGTTTAGCCACGCCCTGCGGCATATTTCTGGTGCCACCGCAGTGGCGCTGGCCTTAGGGGAACCGGTCACCGCGTTTGTACTGGCGATTGCCGTGGTGGGTGAGCGCCCCGGCGGCTTGGCTTTGGTGGGCCTGCTGGTGGTGTTGGCCGGGCTGGTGGTGGTGGTACGGGCCGAACTGGTTGGTCAGTCTTTAACCCCCCAGCCACCGTAATTGATCCTCAATTTATAGCTAATTATTCAGCATTTACTTGGGCAACAGGGCTAAAACGTACGCAATCTAACCGCGCACAGCACGCGCTTTGCTGTCTGCCAGATTGTCTTGCGCCATCGTGCCCTCCAGGCGGTTGATCACGCTGTTGACCTCATCGTTTCTATCGCGGGGGCTGGGCTCTGAACTGGCAGGCGCCTCATCTGACGGCGCTGCGTCTGTATGCGCTTGCGCACCACCAACCCAGCCTATGCGCTTACCGCTGCCCAGCACAGCCAGTACACGCTGGGCGCGCCGCTCCAGGTCGGGCAGCTGTGTGCCGTACCCAGGCATCCAGGCCATGGCGATGCGCGCAGTGTGTGCCATCGGCACGCTGTGGCTGCTGATCGCCATGGTGCGGGTGATGACTTTTTGCGCCAGCGCATTGGCCAGCTTGGCATTGCGCGGCATGATGACCACCACGCCGAATGCGTTAGACCCTACGCGGGCCAAAGTGTCCATGATCGAAATACTAGAGGACAACACGGCGGCCATTTGCACCATGCCCGACTCAAAGCCTTCGCCGCCAAATTGCTCTTGCAGTACCTTGGCATCGCTTAATGCGACGTACATAAACAGTGCGTGCGATCTGTCTGTATGCAAGCTGTGGACTGTGTTTTTCAGCCTGCGCTCAAATACACCGCGGTTTAGCAAACCCGTCAGTGCGTCGCGGCCCGGCGACTGCTCGGCACGTGCAATGACGCGGTTGCCATGGCGGTACTGCAGCAGCGAAGTCAGCAGCAACAGCGTCGTTGAGCCGAAAAACGCCACCGCTGTGACCGAAAAGCTCCAGGTTCCGTCCAGATACCCCCAGTAGGCCGCAATAGGCGCAAAGATGCCTGCACACAGCAGCAGCGCGGCTGCCAAAGACAAATAGCTGTGCGCCTGGTTGCGTACCACGCTGGCCAGCGCAATGCCCAGGCCAAAGACCAAACTGGCAATTAAAAATGGCGAAAGCATAGCCCACTGGGTAGCCCGTGCCACCGTACACAGCATGACCAGCATGCCTACCGTGCTGGCCAAAAGCCACCCTGTGGCCAAGCGTGCAACCCACTTAGCATAGTGCTTTTGCGCTACCACGGTGCTGAAAGTCCAAGGCACTACGGCACCAAACAGCGCTGCACTGGTGTACTTAACGTAGTCGTTGAACCAAGTGGTGGTGGTTCCCAGGTAGATACCGAAGATACCGCCCTGCCCAGCCGCCACCAAAAAGACGCTGATCGAATACACCCCCACAGCCACGAACACAAAGCGCTTGAAAATAGCCGCCGCGCCAAAGCAAATCAGCATATTGATAAACGCCAATGCAAGCGCTGCTGCCGCTTCTAAATTGCGAACGGTGTGCTCCTCTCGCAGGGCGGGGTCAGCCCACAACACCACTGGGCTTGGGAACAAGCCTGGCTGGGCAATGTCCACCACGATGTGCAGCTCACCGGCCTTGGGCGCAATGACAAACACCGGGTGGCGGTAAGCAAAAGGCCAATGCACCATGGGTATTTGGTCGCCCGCTGTCAGCTGCGTCCACGGGCCATCGTTATACCGGTAGCTCAGGTGGACAACATCCAGGCGCGGCATGGGCAGTTCAATTGCCAGGCTATGCGGGCTGTCTTGCACCCGTAGCAACAGCCTGCCCACCAGACGCTCACCAACGGGCACCGACACGGGGGCCGCTTTACCGGCGGCAAAGCGCGCATCGGGCCAGTCCCACACAGTTTGTGCGTCTAATGGTGTAGCAGCGGCCATGCCCTGTGCAGGCACCATGGTGGTTTGCCAATGCGTGCGCACATCCAACTGCAGCCGTGCACGGTCTTGCTGCCGCACATCTAGCTGTGGCGCCGCTTGCAGCGAACCCGCCAACAGGCACTGCCCAATTACTGCAAGGCACAAAATAAGATGGCGAGTCAACGACGGCATGGGCACTGGTGTGTTCTTTTTAGATGTATCCAATTGTGTTTGGAGTGCGCGGCAATAGCAATAGCACATTTGGACTAGGCAATTAGGCACTGGGTGCAGCTCCTAATTGGCTATTAATTACTATCAATTAAATAGCTACTTACGCAGCATTTCCTTGGGCAATAGGCTGTTTTGCATAAATTTTTAATGCATACGCCGTACAGCCCAGTGCGCACCCTGGGCTGTATGTAACTGGCGCGCTGGGCCAGTACCCAAACTCAGTGTAAAGTTAGCCTGTTGCGCCAAGCGGTTGCGCGCAATGGCTAAGCACTTTTTTTATGGGAAGAACACGCACTATGTCTTGGATTGCAACTATTTTTGTGGGCCTGATCGTGGGCTTTATCGCACGCGCTGTGAAACCTGGCGACGACAAACTGGGCTGGATCATGACGGCGCTGCTGGGCATCGGCGGCTCATTCGTTGCCAATTTTGCTGGCCAGTCGATGGGCTGGTACAAGCAAGGTGACACGGCAAGCTATATTGCCTCGGTTGTGGGCGCTGTGATTTTGCTGGTTATTTACGGTTTTGTTAAAGGCAAAACCAGTGGCTCGTAAGGCTAATGCCAAGCGAAACCGCAATCACTTCAAGCTAGCAGCATGAACAAAGGCACCATGGACAGCAGCAGCGCGCCCTCTGGCGATGCTGCCTGCCAGCTGGCTGTTGCGCGGTCACGCAGCATGCTCAATAAACGTGCACTGATTGCGGGTTTTGCCAGTGCCGTGCCCGTGCCGGGCCTGGACTGGGCGGTTGATGCTGCCCTGCTCTCACGTTTGCTACCCAAGATCAATGCCGAGTTTGGCCTGAGCGCCGAGCAGCTAGACCGACTAGACCCCAGCCACCGCGAAAAAGTGCAAAAAGCCATTGCCATGACAGGCACCGTGCTAGTAGGTAAGTTCATTACCAAAGACTTGGTGCTCAAGGCGGCCAAACTGATTGGGGTGCGGCTGACTGCCGCGCAAGCTGCCAAGTTTGTGCCGCTGGCAGGCCAGGCAGTGTCTGCAGTGGTGGGGTATGCTGCCATTCGCTATTTGGGCGAACAACATATTAAAGACTGTGTGCGCATCACACAAATTGCGCAACTGCGGTTACCCGCGCCGCAAGTATAGGTTCGATTACGTTTAGATATGATTACGTTTTTGGTGGGAGATGCAAGTTTCGAACTTGCGACCCCTGCAGTGTGAATGCAGTGCTCTACCCCTGAGCTAATCTCCCGAAGCCATAAATTATACCTCGCAAACCCCAGGCCGCCACACCGTTTTGCCGCCGCTGGCTTTGTCAATTTGTGCCAATACATCTTCATGCGCGGCGGCCTCGATGTCGTTGGCGTGCAGTACCAGCAGCTCTAGCGCACTAAAGTCTGTCCACGCCGCGCCTGCACCGCCTGTGCCTGGCGCGCCAGTGCCTGCGTCGATAAGCAAAGCATCTTGGCCGCGTGTGAGGTTGATGTACACGTCAGCCAATAGTTCAGCGTCCAGCAGCGCGCCATGCAGTGTGCGGCTGGAATTGTCTACACCCAAACGGTCGCACAGGGCATCGAGCCCGTTACGTTTGCCAGGGTACAGCTCTTTGGCCATGGCCAAGCTGTCGGTGATTTTGGCGACATGGGTTTTGAACTCGGCTTTGCCTAGCTTGGCCAACTCGGCGTTGATAAAGCTCACGTCAAACGCGGCGTTGTGGATGATGACCTCAGCGCCCGCCACAAAGGCCAAAAAAGCATCTACAATGGCCGCAAACTTGGGCTTGTCGGCCAAGAAATCGCTGGTAATGCCGTGCACACGCAGCGCTTCTTCGTGGCTGTCGCGCTCGGGGTTGATGTAGAAGTGCTGGTTGGTGCGGGTCAGCTTGCGGTTAACCATCTCAACACAGGCCAGCTCCAAAATACGGTCGCCACCCGCAGCCGAAAGCCCGGTGGTTTCAGTGTCTAAAAATATTTGCCGCATGGGTGTAGTGTGAATTTGGGGCGAAAATTAGGTGTGTCATACGTCTAGCCGAGCTCTGATGCTAACAAAAAGGGGGGCTCATTAGTGCTAATGGTTCTCTTTGGCATGGTTAACTGTGTACTTGGGAATTTCCACCACCAAGTCGGTTTGCCCCACAAAGGCTTGGCAGCTCAGGCGGCTGTTGGGTTCCAGGCCCCAGGCGCGGTCCAGCAGGTCTTCTTCGTTGTCGTCCAGCGGGTTCAGGCTGCCCATGCCGCTGCGCACGATAATGTGGCAGGTGGTGCAGGCGCAGCTCATGTCGCAGGCATGCTCTATCTCTACGCCGTGCTCTAGCAGGGCTTCGCAAATGCTGTCGCCCACGTTGGCCGTGATGTCTTTGCCTTGGGGGCAGTACTCGGAGTGGGGAAGAATTTTAATAACTGGCATGGTGTGTCGGTGGGTTACACCGTCTCGATATTTTTGCCTGCTAAGGCTTTGTGAATACCCGCATTCATACGCTGGGCAGCGAAAGCTTCGGTGCCGTCGGCCAACAGTTTGGTTTGCTGTTCTATGAAACCGGCTTCGCTGGAGTTTTTAGACGCGCGCACCGCATCAGCCAATTGTTCGATGGTCCGCTGCTCATCGCCTGTGAGCAAATCTCTGTCTGCATTCAAGGCGCTTTGCAGGGCCAGCAGCATGCGGTCAGCGTCCAGGCGCGCCTCGGCCAGCGCCCTGGCCTGCATGTCGATGTGGGCGGTGCTAAAGCTGCTGTGCAGCATGTCGGCAATCTGCGCATCTGTCAGGCCGTAGCTGGGTTTCACATGAATCTGCGTCTGCACACCGCTCACCTGCTCTTTGGCTTGCACATTGAGCATGCCATCGGCATCCACGGTAAACGTAACGCGGATGCGCGCCGCGCCTGCCACCATCGGCGGTATGCCGCGCAGTTCAAACCGGGCCAGGCTGCGGCAGTCTTGCACCAGGTCGCGCTCGCCCTGCACCACGTGCAGCGCCAGCGCGGTTTGGCCGTCTTGGTAGGTCGTAAAGTCTTGCGCCATGGCCGTAGGAATGGTTTGGTTGCGCGGCACGATGCGCTCTACCAAACCGCCCATGGTCTCAATACCCAGGCTAAGTGGAATCACGTCCAGCAGCAGCAGGTCACCTTGCGGGTTGTTACCTGCCAGCTGGTTGGCCTGGATGGCCGCGCCCAGGGCTACCACTTCATCGGGGTTCAGGTTGTTTAGCGGTGCTTTGCCAAAAAACGCGGCCACTGCGGTCTGTACCTGCGGCATGCGGGTAGAGCCGCCGACCATCACCACGCCGTGCACACCGTCTTTGTCCAGCTTGGCATCGCGCAGGGCTTTGCGCACGGCTGCAGTAGTTTTGGCGGTAAGGTGGGCGGTGGCGTACTCAAAACTGCTTCTTTCCATCACAAAATCGGCTTTGGATGAGGTAAGAGTTGCGGTAGCAGCTACAGAATCTGCAGCAGAAAGTTTCTCTTTCACCTCACGGGCGAGCATTTTGATGGCCGCTTTGTCGCTGGCACTGCTCACGATCAAGCCGGTTTGCGCGAGGATGAGGTCTGCCAAGGCACGGTCATAGTCGTCGCCGCCCAGCGCGCTGTCTCCGCCGGTGGATATGACTTCAAACACACCTTTGGAAAGGCGCAGGATGGAGATGTCAAAGGTGCCGCCACCCAAGTCGTACACGGCGTACACACCCTCGCTGGCATTCTCCAGGCCGTAGGCTATAGCGGCAGCGGTGGGCTCGTTGATCAAGCGCAGCACATTGATGCCCGCCAGTTGCGCTGCGTCTTTGGTGGCCTGGCGCTGAGCGTCATCAAAATAGGCGGGCACGGTGATGACTGCGCCGTAGATATCGTCGGCAAAACTGTCTTCGGCGCGAAAGCGCAAGGTGGCCAAAATTTCGGCACTCACCTCTACCGGGGATTTCTCGCCATAGGCGGTGGCAATCTTCACCATCCCCGGTTGGGCCAGCAGCTTGTACGGCAGCTTGTCTGCATTGGCAATATCGTTCATGCCGCGCCCCATCAGGCGCTTGACACTGGCGATCGTATTCTCGGGGTCTATGCTTTGCGCGGCCTGGGCGGCTGCTCCAATCTGGCGGCCGTTATCTGGCAAGTAGCGCACCACAGATGGCAAGATCACCCGACCCTCGTCGTCTGGCAGGCACTCGGCGATGCCGCTTTTGACCGCTGCCACCAGTGAGTGGGTGGTGCCCAAGTCAATGCCCACGGCAATGCGGCGTGTATGCGGGTCTGGGCTTTGGCCCGGTTCTGAGATTTGTAATAACGCCATGAATTTCTTAAATGCTAATGCGCCAAAAACTACTCTGCCATGGCGTCATAGCGCGCTTTAATGTCTTGGCTGAGTCGTTCAACAAACATGAGGGCTCTGACGGCTTGGGCGGCCTGTGCATAGTCCTTGGTTTTGTCTAGTAACTGCGCTACTTTAAGTAGCTGCTCCCGCAAAATTTTATCGGCTTGCAGGCTGATTTGGTCTAAGTTATCTGCGGTTTTTGCCTCGTCCAGCTCTTCGCGCAGCTCTATTTGCTGCATCAAAAAGGCTGTAGGCATCGCTGTGTTGTTTTCAGCGTTAATGGGCGCTAGGTGCAGCTCACACAGGTAGGCGGCGCGCTTGACGGGGTCTTTGAGACGCTGGTAGGCCTCGTTGATGCGCACGCTCCACTGCATGGCAATGCGCTGCGCTGCTGTGCCCTGTGCAGAGAACCTGTCGGGATGCGCCTCGCGCTGCAGGTCTTT
Source organism: Polaromonas sp. (assembly GCA_043721235.1). Classification (GTDB taxonomy): domain Bacteria; phylum Pseudomonadota; class Gammaproteobacteria; order Burkholderiales; family Burkholderiaceae_C; genus JAAFIP01. The sequence continues at coordinate 29,987 of JAYSRE010000048.1, forward strand.
CCAACGCGTATCGATCATCGCGCGGTCCTGCGCAAAGGTCAGTGGCAGGTTGAAAAGTTCAAAGTCGGTAGACTGGAGGTTCACTGCAACAGCGCTTTACACACGGAACGACTCACCACAACCGCACTTATCACGCTCGTTGGGATTGTTGAACTTAAAGCCTTCGTTCAAACCTTCGCGCACAAAGTCCAGCTCGGTGCCATCCAAATAAGCCAAACTTTTCGGGTCCACCATCAGCTTGATGCCTTGGGTTTCAAACAATACGTCTTCGGGTGGAATTTCGTCCACGTATTCCAGCTTGTAGGCCAAGCCAGAGCAGCCGGTGGTTTTAACGCCCAAGCGCACGCCAATGCCCTTACCGCGCTTGGTAAGGTACTTGGTAACGTGCTTGGCTGCGGCGGGGGACAGGGTAACGGCCATGGATATCAATCAGCGAATAGTTTATACATAGCATCAATCGACTCAGGGCCGTAGGCCACCACGCCCACGGGCACAGCATAGTTGATCGCTTCAATGATTTTCCCAGCCCATACGGGGCTAAAACCACCACACAATTCGATCAGCTGCACGCCGTCCTGCACCATTTGTTTGGCCACTTCGATACCTTGCTCTGGCTTAGACACCCCTACAACGGTCATTTTGAATTTGTCGGTGCCTTGTTGCTGAGAAAAGTTGTCGCCAGTCACAATGAATCCGAATCGGGTCAACGCCATCATTGATCCTTTTGTCTAGGCAGCAACCGCCGCGCCGTGCTTGGCTTTGTAGTCGTTCACTGCGGCTTTGATAGCATCTTCGGCCAGGATGGAGCAGTGGATTTTGACTGGCGGCAAGGCCAATTCTTCAGCGATTTGGCTGTTTTTCAAAGCCGCTGCCTGGTCCAGCGTTTTGCCTTTGACCCACTCAGTCACGAGTGAGCTAGAGGCTATCGCCGAGCCGCAGCCGTAGGTCTTAAAGCGTGCGTCTTCGATCACGCCCGTGAGCGGGTTGACCTTGATTTGCAACTTCATCACGTCACCACACGCAGGCGCGCCCACCATGCCGGTGCCTACGGTGTCATCGCCTTTTTCAAAGCTGCCAACGTTGCGGGGGTTTTCGTAGTGGTCGACTACTTTTTCGCTGTATGCCATGGTAATTCTCCTAGTGTGCCGTCCACTGAATGGACGAAATATCAATGCCGTCTTGGTACATGTCCCACAGCGGGCTCATGTCGCGCAGTTTGGCTACGTTTTCTTTGATCGTAGAAATTGCGAAGTCAATTTCAGCTTCTGTGGTCCAGCGGCCAATGGTCATGCGCAGGCTGCTGTGGGCTAGCTCGTCGCTGCGGCCTAGGGCACGCAAAACGTAGCTGGGCTCTAGCGATGCAGAAGTGCAGGCCGAGCCCGAGGACACAGCCAAACCTTTAATCCCCATCATCAGACTTTCGCCTTCTACATAGTTAAAGCTCATGTTGATGTTGTGCGGCACGCGCTGGGTTTCGTGGCCGTTGATAAACACTTGTTCTATGCCGCGCAGGCCATTCATCAAGCGTTGTTGCAAAGCAGCGATCTTTTTATTCTCTTCATGCATTTCTTCTTTGGCAATGCGGTAAGCCTCGCCCATGCCTACACACTGGTGCGTTGGCAATGTGCCCGAACGCATGCCGCGTTCATGGCCACCACCGTGCATTTGGGCTTCCAGGCGAATGCGCGGCTTGCGCCGCACATACAGCGCGCCAATACCTTTAGGGCCATAGGTTTTATGGCTGGTCAGGCTCATCAGGTCGATAGGCATTTTAGAAATATCAAATTCTACGCGGCCTGTGGCTTGCGCTGCGTCCACGTGGAAAATAACGCCTTTTTCGCGGCAAGCGTTGCCCAAGGCCATCATGTCTTGAACAACGCCGATCTCGTTGTTGACGTACATCACGCTGGCCAAAATGGTGTCGGGGCGGATGGCAGCCTTGAAAGCCTCCAAGTTGACCAAACCATCGGGCTGTACATCAAGGTAAGTGACTTCAAAACCTTGGCGCTCTAGCTCGCGCATGGTGTCTAACACGGCTTTGTGCTCGGTTTTTACCGTAATCAAATGCTTGCCTTTGGTTTTGTAAAAACCAGCGGCGCCTTTGATGGCCAGGTTATTTGACTCGGTGGCACCCGATGTCCAGACAATCTCGCGCGGGTCTGCGCCGATGAGTGCTGCAATATGGTCGCGCGCTTTTTCTACAGCCGCTTCGGCCTCCCAGCCCCACGCATGGCTGCGTGATGCGGGATTGCCAAAGTGCTCGCGTAACCATGGAATCATGGCATCTACCACACGTGGATCACACGGGTTGGTGGAGCTGTAGTCCATGTAAATGGGGAAGTGGGGGGTAGCGTCCATGGCTAGTTACTTTTACTGGCTAAGGTTAAATAAAACAGAAGGCTGTGCGGCTAGGTGTGCTCAGCCCATATGGCTGTACCCACACGGTTTGGCAAAAACTATTTCGCGAAAACATTCCCCAATGCAAACACCGAGTTAGGCGCGTTAATGCGAATGGGCTTGGCGATCGGCATGGGTGCAATGGCTTTTTTGATCATTGGCTTGGATTCAACCTCCAGGCCTTTGGCCAACTGCTCGTCCACCATGTTTTGCAGGTTTACCGAGTCTAAAAACTCGACCATACGGGTGTTAAGCGATGCCCACAGCTCATGGGTCATACAGCGGCCAGCTTGGTTGGCGTTGCAATTTTCTTTGCCGCCGCACTGGGTGGCATCTATAGGCTCGTCTACCGAGACAATGATGTCAGCAATGGTAATGTCCACCGCCTTGCGCCCTAGTGTGTAGCCGCCGCCTGGACCACGGGTGGACTCAACCAGCTCGTGTCGGCGCAGTTTGCCAAAAAGTTGCTCTAGGTACGACAGCGAAATTTGCTGGCGCTGGCTGATGGCAGCCAATGTGACAGGACCAGAATTTTGGCGCAGGGCCAAATCTATCATGGCGGTGACCGCAAAACGGCCTTTAGTAGTGAGACGCATCGCAAGCTCCTTGTGCTTACAGTTATTGATTGCTTCCGCGCTTTTGGCGCAGTGGCTCGATCTCCATCCATCTTGGCAAAACTGCCTTTTGTTGTATTTAAAGGTTCTTATGGTGAATTGACAGCTCCAACAGCTATTTAGTTCCCGACAATTACTGTCAAGTATAGCGCAATACTGAGCAGTCTGCTCGGGTATTCTAGGTTTTACCCTGAGTTTTTGCTTTATTTTGGGCTAAAGCTGCGCGCTAGGTAGTGAACCAAGCCTGCGCAGGCAGCTTCCGTCAAATCCAGTACGTGGTCAAAGCCTGCTGCACCGCCGCTGTAGGGGTCGGGCACCACCGGGCCGAGGCTCAAAGCGGGTGGCGCAAACTCCATCAGCAGCTTGAGCTTGCCTGCGTGCTGGGGCGGGCAGTCTACCTGCAATAAGGCTAAATTGTCCCAGTCCATGGCCAAAATCAAGTCAAAGTCGGCGTAGTCGCCCTGCTGCACTTGCCTGGCTTTGAGCTGGGACAGGTCGTAACCCCGGCGCAATGCGTGCTGCTGGCTGCGCGCGTCGGGTGGGCTACCGGGATGGTAGTTGTGCGTGCCTGCGGACTCAACCACCACCTGCTTGGCCAGCCCAGCCTGCGCGACTTTGGTGCGCAGCACAGCCTCGGCCGTAGGGCTGCGGCAAATATTGCCCATACAAACCATCAAAATTTGCACCACGGGTTCAGAGTTGGGCATAGTAATCAAGCAGGCAGTGGCAGGCCTAAGGCCGGTGGCTGCTCACCAGCATCAATGACTGCAACAGCAACTGGGCCGAGGCTACGTTGGTGGCGCAGGGTACGTTGTGCACGTCGCAGGCGCGCACCAAGGCGTTGATGTCGGGCTCATGCGGCTGCGGGGTCATGGGGTCGCGCAGGAAAATCACTGCGTCTATTTTGCCGCCCGCCAAGCGCGCGCCTATTTGCAGGTCGCCGCCCATCGGGCCTGATAAAAATCGTTCAATCTTCAGGCCCGTAGCTTGGCCAATGCGCGCGCCTGTGGTGCCCGTAGCGCAGAGCTTGCAAGTAGCTAAAAAGGGCAAAAAATCGGCTGCTAGGGTCAAAATGTCGGGCTTTTTGCCGTCGTGGGCAATCAAGGCGATGCGCAGTGTGGGCATGCCAGCGGTGTGAGGTTTCATTACCGCATCATAGTGCCAAGGCCGCTGAACACCTTGCCCAACGTGCTGCCGACCACCCTGCCTGGCAGCACCGATTGCAGCGGCAAGTTGTATTTTGGCCCCCTGAAATGCGTTTGTGGCTGACTGTATAGGGCTAACAGTCTATTTTGAGCCTGCCTGTGGCCCCAATAACACCACAATAACACCCTAAAGGTGCATCTAATACGTACAATGGTGCAATGCAACATAACAACATAAGTTGTTACCAGAACTCTTTCTGTGCACATTAACCTAAAGGTTTGCCCATGCTGTACCAAGTTTATGAAACCCAACGCGCCCTGATGGAGCCGTTTACCGAGTTTGCGCAAGCGGCCTCCAAAATGTTTGGCAACTCTGGCAGCGCCTTTAGCAAAGTGCCCTACGCACAGCGCGTAGCCGCCGGCTACGGCCTGGCCTACCGCCTGGGCAAAGACTACGAAAAGCCAACTTTTGGCATCAAAACCGTCGATGTAGACGGCGCGCCTGTAGCCATCCATGAGCGTATAGAAATTGACAAGCCGTTTTGTGAGCTACGCCGCTTTAAGCGCTTTACCGACGATGTGGGTACCCTTGGCAAGCTCAAAGGCCAGCCCGCAGTGCTGATAGTGGCGCCCCTGTCGGGCCACTACGCCACGCTGCTGCGCGACACCGTTAAAACCATGCTGGGCGGCCACAAGGTGTACATCACCGACTGGAAGAACGCCCGCACCGTGCCGCTGACCGAAGGCAAATTTAGCTTGGACGCGTACGTAAACTACGTGCAAGAATTTATCCGCCACCTGCAGGGCATCTACGGCAACTGCCATGTAGTCAGCGTATGCCAGCCTACTGTGCCCGTGCTGGCAGCGGTTAGCCTGATGGCCTCACGCGGCGAGACCACGCCCCTGTCTATGACCATGATGGGCGGGCCGATCGACGCGCGTTTGGCACCCACTGCCGTCAACAATTTAGCCACCACCAAGCCGTTTAGCTGGTTTGAAAACAATGTAATCTACAAAGTACCTGCTAGCTTTGCAGGCGCAGGCCGCCGCGTGTACCCCGGCTTTTTGCAGCACACCGGCTTTGTTGCCATGAACCCGCAAAACCATGCCAAAAGCCACTTTGACTTTTTCAAAGACCTGGTCAAAGGCGACGGTGCCAGCGCCGACGCGCACCGTGCTTTCTACGACGAATACAACGCTGTGCTGGACATGGACGCCGACTACTACCTGGACACGATCGAGACGGTGTTTCAAAAGTTCAAGCTGGTCGAAGGCACCTGGGAAGTGCAATCGGTGGACGGGCAGACTGAGCTGGTTCGCCCAGCCGATATCAAAACCACTGCGGTGCTGACCGTAGAAGGCGAGCTAGACGACATCAGCGGCAGCGGCCAAACCCAGGCTGCCCACGGCCTGTGCAGCGGAGTGCCCGCAGCCAAACACCAGCATTTTGAAGTCGAAGGCGCAGGCCACTACGGCATCTTCAGCGGTCGACGCTGGCGCGAAATAACCTACCCTGTAGTGCGCGACTTTATTTTGCAGGCCCACACAGTACAACCCCCTAAATTTAAAGAAAAAGAGCCTGTCGCCCAAGGAAATACTGCACAAGCTGCTACTAAAAAAGTAGTGGTTAAAAAAGCGGTCACCCAAAAATTGGCAACAAAAAAAGCGCTCGCAAAACCAGTTGCAGCTAAAAAATCCGCCGCAAAAGCACGTAAAACCACCGCCAAGTGAACGCTGCTTCAGCACCGGCAGCGCAACCTCGCAGCCTGCAAGCCCTAAGCCCGCAGGCCTTACGCCTGCACGCTGCCCTGCCCCAGACCCAGTGCCAGCGCTGCGGCTACCCCGACTGCGCCGGCTACGCAGCAGCCATCGCGCACGAGGGCGCGGCCATCAACCAATGCCCCCCCGGCGGCAGCGAAGGCGTAGCGCGCCTGGCCGCCCTCACCGCACAGCCCGTCCTGCCACTGAACCCGCAGTTTGGCGCAGAGCAAGAGCGCACCGTGGTCTTCGTCGACGAAGCCTGGTGCATCGGCTGCACCCTGTGCATCAAGGCCTGCCCAGTGGGCGCCATCATCGGCAGCCATAAACACATGCACACCGTCATCGAGGCCCACTGCACCGGCTGCGAGCTGTGCATCCCCGCCTGCCCGGTAGACTGCATCGAGCTAGAAATTACCACCCCCGGCCACACCGGCTGGCAAGCCTGGTCCGCCCCCCAAGCCGCCAGCGCCCTAGAACGCTACGAATTTCACCTGGCCGCCCACAACCACGGCACACAACCCGCAAAACCCGCAATCTTAGGCCGCAAAAGCAGCTTGGTAGAGGCCGCCATGCAAAAGGCGCGGGATAAAGCTACACCCAACTAGGCGCCAATCGCAGCATGTGTCATCAGTGCGGGGTGATGGTGTACAGACGCAATAGTACCGCTTCACGATGGAATATTCATGCACGGTAAATTACTTTTGCGGAAATCGATTAAACTAGTTAGGTGACTAGTTATTTTGAGGATCACCATGCATACTTGGCCCGTACAAGACGCGAAAGCGCGGTTCAGTGAATTTTTAGATGCCTGTTTGGCGACTGGGCCGCAAATGGTAACGCGCCGAGGCGCTGAAACCGCCGTGCTCGTGCCCCTGGACCAATGGAGACGGCTGCAATCAACAGCTAAGCCTTCACTTAAAGAGCTTTTGCTGTCTGATGAAGAACGTGGTGCATTGAATGTGCCTGCTCGCGGCAAAGCTCGCCGCCGTGCTGTAGCTGGAATTTGAAGCGCTAGCGGCTATGTATTTGCTTGATACCAATATTATTTCTGAATTGCGTAAACCCAAGCCGCACGGCGGAGTGTTGGCTTGGGTGCAAAGCTGCGGCGACGTTGACCTGCATCTCAGTGCTGTTACGCTGGGCGAGATTCAAGCTGGTATCGAGATTACCCGCGAACAGGATGAGGCAAAAGCCGCAGAGATAGAGAATTGGCTGGCCAAAGTAGCTGCGAGTTACAACATTCTGCCCATGGACGGCAATATCTTTCGTGCATGCGCAAAGCTGATGCATCGCCGGTCAAACACGCTTTATGAAGACGCAATGATTGCCGCGACCGGACAAGTTCATCGCTTGACGGTGGTGACGCGCAACGTGACGGACTTCAAGACTTTTGGCGTCGCGCTGCTTAATCCGTTTGAGACTTGAGGCCAGCAAAAGCAGCGCAAAGCAAAAGCCGCCATGCAAAAAGCGTGAGACAAAGCTACACCCAATTAGCTGCCAACACAGGCTGCAAACTAGCTTGGTAAGTGGCCGACCAGTTGCTAGTACCCTGCGCGGGCGGAGCAAACGCCGCCATGGCTTGCACCAAATTCTGCACCTTAGTGTCCGTCAATATCTGGCCGTCAGACAACTGAAACTGCTCCACATGGTACGCCGTACCCAAGTACCAGTTAGACAGCACTACTTTGTCCAAGCTACCCACAATAGACACCTCAAGGTTGTTGCCGTTTTGCACAAACCACAGTTGGTCAGTAGTCACATTGGCACCAAACAACAGCCGGTCGTTGACCCCTGCCGTGGCATCGTTTTCTACCACCGTATCGATACCCTCGCCACGCCCAAACAGGTAAGTATCTGCACCCGCTCCTCCGGTCAATTTGTCATTGCCCAAGCCGCCTGCCAGCGTGTCGTTGCCTGCAGCCGCGTTCAATGTGTCGTTACCTGCACCGCCGGTCAATATATTGGCCCCTGCATTACCGGTGATCGTGTTGTTCAGTGCATTGCCAGTACCGTCAATAGCCGTGGTGCCCAGCAGCGTTAAGTTTTCCAGGTTAGCGCCCAAAGTCCAATGTAAACTGGCCCGAACCGTGTCCGTACCCTCACCCGCATCCTCCCACACCACATCATTCAGGTTGTCTACTTGGTAAGTGTCATTGCCAAGCCCGCCCTGCATAAAGTCGGCGCCCTCAGCGCCATTCAAGGTATTAGCCGCAGAGTTGCCTACCAGTCGGTTGTCCGCAGTGTTGCCAGTGCCGTTGACTGCAGCGGTGCCCGTCAAGAACAAGTTCTCTACATGGGCACCTAGCGTCCAAGCCACAGCGCTGCGCACAGTGTCCACGCCCTCATTGGCCAACTCAATCACAATGTCGGCAGCCGAATCTACCAAGTACACATCACTGCCCGCACCGCCCCGCAGCGTATCGTTACCCAAACCGCCGTCTAGCCAGTCATTACCCGCACCAGCCTCCAGGGTATCGTTACCGCCCAAACCTAACAGCTGGTCGTCGAGCGCCGCTCCTGTTAAAGTTTCCGCCGCAGCCGTGCCGCCCACCAGATTAGAGGCCAACATACCCTGCACGGTCACATAATCCCAGTAAGTACCGTCAGTAAACCGAATCTGCTCTATCTGCCAGCCATTAGTGCCGTCACCCCCAAAGTAGTTGTTCACCGTGATCTGGTCGGTCGTGCCGTTAATGCGCAGCACCAAGCTGTCGCCACTGCGCACCACCGTCACATTGGCCGGCAGCACCCCGGCTTTGAAGACAATCTTGTCCAGGTTGCCCGCCGTGGTGTCGTTGTCGTAGATGCTGTCTTGGCCATCGCCTACCCCGAACAGGTAAGCGTCGTTGCCTGCGCCTTGGTAGTTGCCGTTCCAGCTGTCGTACACGCCCCCGGCCAGTGTGTCGTTGCCCGCGCCACCATTGAGCGTGTCGTTACCCGCCCCGCCCATCAGCAGGTCGCCGTCGGCATCGCCATTTAATGTATCGTCGCCGTTGTTGCCGTACAGGTAGTCTGAGCCGTTGCCGCCATTGACTGTGTCGTTGCCGTCCAGGCCGCTGATGTTGTCGTTGCCATCACCACCGCTTAAGGTGTCTGCGCTAGCGTAGCCTACCAGGGTGTCAGCGCCTGCGCCACCTATCAGGGCCATGGCTTTGATGGTGGATACGCTCCACACGGTGGTGGGTGCGTCAGTAAACCGAATCTGCTCTATCTGCGCACCATTGGTTCCATCCACTCCAAAATAGCCGCTTACAGTTATTTGGTCAGTGCTGCCATCGATGCGCAAAATAAGGTTGTCGCCACTGCGGATTACCGTCACATTGGCCGGTAGCACGCCTGCCCTGAAAATAATTTGATCTAAATTATTGGCTGTAGTGTCGTTGTCATGAATGTTGTCTTGCCCATCGCCCGCACCAAAAATATAAGTGTCATTGCCAGCACCGTTGTAGTTGCCGTTCCAGCTGTCGTACACGCCCCCGGCCAGTGTGTCGTTGCCCGCGCCACCGATCAGCACGTCGTTACCCGCCCCGCCCATCAGCAGGTCCGCGCCCACACCGCCATCCAGGCTGTCAGCCCCATCACCGCCGTACAGCACATCGTCCCCACCGTAGCCCACCAAACTGTCGTCACCAGCACCGGCTGTGAATGTATTGTTGGCAGCATCGCCATACCAAATGTCATTGCTGGCTGTGCCCGTGCTGGCGCTGGCACCCCACACATTGAGCTCTACCAGCGTGGCACGCAGTGGCGAGTTGGCAGGCAGTGCATCGATCCAGTCTTTAAGCAACACCAGGCCTGCAAAATCTACTGCACGCAGCGTAGAGCCCGCGTATTGGTTAAGCTCTACCAGGTCAGTCAAAGCTCTTTCTAAGTTAGTGGTCTTAACCGATGCCAGCAGGGCGGCAAGGCCAGCGGTATCAAACTGCACACCATTGGCATTAATCACCAGCGCTATGCTGTCTAAATAAGGCCGTAAGCGGGTTTGTAATAGCAAACTTGAATACAAACTATTGGTCAGCGATGTCCAACTACTGTTGATCAAATCAACTTGGTTTTGCGATAAATGAACATCAATAGCTCCACCGGCTACCGAACCCACACCCCCGCCTCCGCCCCCACCGCTAGACACTCTGACATTACCATTTACATCTGGCAGTGTTATATCGAAAAAATTATCTCCATTAAACGCCTCTAGGATACTTAACCTACTTAAAAAAAGCCCTCCTTCTGGAGTAATTGTCTTTATGCCACTGGGACTGGTCGTGGTCATGCCCGCAGGCAACACATTCAAAGTCCACAAGCCTATGGGGCGACCATTGACTTGCTGCACACCGCCGCTGCTAATGCCCCACGCTGCAGCAAGCCCACTTAGCAGTGCACGCTGCTCACCTCTGGTGGTGGCTGCCGAGTAGGCCGCCAGTTGCTGTTCAAGCGACGCCGCCGCTGGCGTACCCAAGCTAGCCGCCTCCCGCATATCCCGCACCCACCCACTCCCCCGCATCTGCGGCAGGGCCAGCGCAGCCGCTGTCAGCGGGGGGTTGACCGTAAACTGGCTGTAAAAGTTATTGCTCGCCAGCAGCAAGCTACCGCTAAGCTCAGCCACACCGCTTTGCCCGGTGCTGCCGTTGGTGCGTGTAAAGCTGCCGCTGTAGATTTGGGTGTTGCCATTGCCCAAGTTAGTGCCGGTGGGCGTACCCGCCACTCCAATGCTGGCAATACCCGTCTGCGCCAGCGTTTGCAGCTCGCCTGCTTGGCTGGTGCCGTCTTGGTTGAGGTCGCGCCATACGCGCAGTTGGCTGTAGACGGCGTCTGCACTGTTGATCTGCCCGTCGCTGTTGCTGTCGTGCTGGGCCAGGGCTTGGTAGCCGTTGGCAGCATTGGGTGCGTTGGCTGCACTACCAAGGCGGGTGTTGTCGCCAAACAGCTCACGGCCAGTGTCGATGACTCCGTTACTGTTGATGTCCAGCACCAGCAAGCCGTCGTCGGTGCCCACCCAACCGGTGCCGGTGCGCAGGGTGTCGCCGTCGTGGTCAAACAG
>JAYSRE010000049.1:0-40560 GCA_043721235.1 Polaromonas sp.
CGATCTGGTCGTTTCGCAAACCGCGCAACAGGGCAGACTTCCCCGTGGGCGTGCTGGGCTTGGGAGTGCTGGGCGAACGTGTGGCTAAATCTCTGGCGATGTTTGATTTTCCTGTGCACGGCTGGAGCATTAGCGCCAAGCACATCGACGGCGTGCGCTGCTGGCATGGCGCAAGCCAGATGGACGATTTTTTGCGCCACTGCAAAGCGTTGGTGTGCCTGCTGCCGCTTACGCCGCAGACAGAAAACCTGTTGAACCACCGCACGCTGGGCTTGTTGCAAGGCGGTGGCTACCTGGTGAACGTAGCGCGCGGCGCGCATGTGGTGGACGCTGATTTGATCGCATTATTGAACAGTGACCACCTAGCAGGCGCTACGCTAGACGTGTTCCGCCAAGAGCCGTTGCCAGCAGAGCACGATTTTTGGAAGCATCCGAAAATCACCGTAACGCCCCACACCTCGGCGCGCACTTTGCGCGATGAGAGCATTGCGCAAATTGCGCGCAAAATCATCGCAGTGCAACAAGGCCAGGCGGTGGTAGGCACGGTAGACAGAAATAAAGGGTATTGATATGGGTTATCCGTCGAAGGTCAAAATAGTCGATGTCGGCCCACGAGATGGCCTGCAAAACGAAAAGCAACCCGTACCTGCCAAGGTGAAAATTGCACTGGTGCATATGCTCCAAGACGCGGGGTTGACGGAGATCGAAGTCACCAGTTTTGTGTCGCCCAAATGGGTGCCGCAGATGGCTGACAACGCACAGGTTATGGCCGGGTTGCAGCGCAAAGCAGGGGTGCGCTACAGCGTACTTACCCCCAACATGCAAGGTTTTGAGGCAGCCGTCAGATCACAAGCTGATGAAATCGTAGTCTTTGCCGCTGCCAGCGAAGCATTTAGCCAACGCAACATTAACTGCTCCATAGCCCAGAGTATTGCGCGTTTTGCGCCCGTAGTCGCCGCTGCCCGCGCTGCTGGCATCTACGTGCGGGGTGCCATGAGCTGCACCGTGGGCTGCCCGTATGAGGGCGATATTGCACCCGAGCGCGTAGGCTACCTAGCGGGGCTGATGAAGGGTATTGGCGTGCAGCACATTGGTGTGGCCGACACCATTGGCGTGGGTACGCCGCGCAAGGTGCAAGCTGCCATAGAAGCCACTTTAAAACACTATGGGCTGAACGATATTTCAGGCCACTTTCACGACACCTATGGCCAAGCTTTGGCCAACACCCTGGCCGCGCTAGAGATGGGCGTGTGGCAATACGATGCCTCTGTTGCAGGCTTAGGCGGCTGCCCCTATGCCAAAGGTGCCGCAGGCAATGTGGCCACCGAAGACGTGGTCTACATGCTGCACGGCATGGGCATTGGCACCGGGATTGACTTGGACAAACTGATTGACGCAGGCCAATTTATCAGCCAGTTTTTAAACCGCGAACCACAGTCGCGTGCAGCCAAAGCGCTGCTGAACAAACGCAGTGGCGTGTGATGAAGTATCAAATTAATAGCTGCTTATGTAGCATTTCCTTGGGCGATAGGGGTATTTGATGGTAAAAATGGACTCTGAGAGTGTGCAAAAAGTGGTTGCCGTGCTGCAAGCGGCTGGCCATGCGCAACCACCCCGCTGGCTTGACGGTGCGGCCCGCACTGCGCAGCAAGCGGCAGACGCTTTAGGGGTTGAGCTTGGCCAAATTGCCAAGAGTGTTATTTTTCGCCGCACCAGCGACAACGCTGCCGTCAGCGACCATACTGCCGTGCTGGTAGTTACCGCAGGTGACCGGCGTGTAGACGTTGCCAAAGTGCAGGCGCTGGTGTGCCAGGGCGCTGAGTTGCTGGGCCGCGCAGATGCAGAATTTGTGAAAGCGAAAACAGGCTTTGCCATAGGCGGTGTTGCGCCAGTAGGGCATGGCACCGCCCCTGTGACTTTGATCGACCGTACTCTGTTTCGCTTTGACAGCGTGTGGGCTGCTGCAGGGCACCCCCATGCAGTGTTTGAAATCACACCAGCAGCGCTGCAAGCGCTGTGCGCGGCGCCTGTGGCCGATGTGACCGAGAGAGCCGCAACTTAAAATGCGCTAAATTTACTATTAAATTAATAGCTGCTTATGCAGCATTTCCTTGGGCGATAGCCCTGAAACGCTTAAAAATGACTTCTGTAGCCTCACCCTGTATTTCAGTCTGCCACATGGACGCACCCAGCGGCTTGTGCAAAGGCTGCTGGCGCACTATCAGTGAAATTGTGGCCTGGAGCAAGTTAGACGATGACGGCAAACTGGCCGTGTGGGCGCTGATAGCGCAGCGCAAAACGCAGATTCAATTCCCGCCGCCGCCGGGCGCTCCCACAGCTTGTGTATCTGCTTAGACCCAAGCGTATTGACCTGCTGCGCCATGAAGCACATCACCTTTTACTTTGACTTCATCTCGCCTTACGCGTACTTGGCGTTTGACAGGCTGCCGCAGGCGTTGCAAGGTGTGAGCTACCACGTTACTTACAAACCCGTGCTGTTTGCCGCCTTGCTGGGCCACTATGGCCAGCTAGGCCCGGCAGAAATAGCCCCCAAGCGCACCTGGACCTACCGGCAAGTGCTGTGGCAGGCGCGGGCACAAGGTACGCCTTTGCAACTGCCCGCCAGCCACCCGTTTAACCCCATCAGTCTGCTGCGCCTGGCGCTGGCCTGCGGCCATGGCGGCGCGTGCAACCGCTTCGTGGCCGAGACCATTTTTCGCCATGTTTGGTGCGGTGGGCAAGATGCTGCCGATACAGCGCGCTTAGCCGCGCTCAGCGCCCAGCTTAAGCCCGCACGGCATGCCAGCGACACCGCTGTCAAGGCTGAGCTCAAAGCCAACACTGATGCAGCCATTGCAGCAGGCGTGTTTGGTGTGCCCAGCATGGCCATTGCCAGTGCAGATACAGCCCCAACAGGGGGCATTTTTTGGGGCTTAGATGCGCTGCCCATGCTGCGACAAGCTCTGAGCGGTGAAGTTGACCCATCTATATCGGATTGGCAAGCCGCAGAGGGATTACCCGTAGGAGCCACCAGAAACCCACATAACGAAAAAAAAGCCAAGGGTTCTTGCTAGGATTGTAAGAAGGTGAAAAGAATCGCGTCAGGGCAGGGTCAGTGCTTCCATGGATATTCAAGCCATCACATTCCGTCGGAGTGTGACTTATTTCATAGAGGAGACTCGTCACATGGCAACAGCAACAGCTAGTACCCCGATGACCGCCACCGAGAGGAAGGTCATTTTTGCATCTTCGCTAGGCACGGTTTTTGAATGGTATGACTTTTATTTGTACGGCTCATTGGCCGCGATTATCGCCAAGCAATTCTTTTCCGGGCTAGACCCATCGGCTGCTTACATTTTTGCGCTGCTGGCATTTGCCGCAGGCTTTTTGGTGCGCCCCTTCGGCGCACTGGTATTCGGCCGTTTAGGCGACATGATTGGCCGCAAATACACCTTCCTGGTCACGATCGTGATCATGGGCGCCGCTACTTTTGTAGTCGGTTTGCTGCCCAACTATGCAACTATTGGCCTTGCAGCACCGGTTATTTTGATCGCCTTGCGCATGCTCCAAGGTTTGGCGTTGGGTGGTGAATACGGCGGTGCAGCAACGTATGTGGCCGAGCACTCACCAAATGGCAAGCGAGGTGCTTACACGGCGTGGATTCAAACCACTGCTACGCTAGGTTTGTTCCTGTCGTTGATGGTGATTTTGGGCGTACGTACTGCGGTGGGCGAAGCAGCGTTTGCTGAATGGGGCTGGCGCGTGCCTTTTTTACTGTCTATTTTGCTATTGGCAGTGTCGGTGTACATTCGTTTGAGCATGAACGAGTCACCTGCTTTCCAGAAGATGAAGGCCGAGGGTAAGACCTCTAAGGCTCCGTTGTCCGAGTCATTCGGTCAGTGGAAAAACCTGAAAATTGTGATTTTGGCTTTGCTGGGTTTGACCGCTGGCCAGGCTGTAGTGTGGTATACCGGCCAGTTCTACGCGCTGTTCTTCTTGACGACCATTGCTAAAGTTGATGCCACCACGGCCAACCTCTTGATCGCCGCATCGCTGGTGATTGGCACGCCGTTTTTCATCGTTTTCGGTGCACTGTCTGACAAGATTGGCCGCAAGCCCATCATCATGGCGGGCTGCTTACTGGGTGCGTTGACTTACTTCACCGTCTTCCCGATGTTGATGCAGTATGCCAACCCAGGTTTAGCTAAAGCACAAGCTATTTCTAACGTGACTGTCACTGCAGACCCAGCAACATGCTCGTTCCAAGGCAGCCCTATCGCACGTGAAATTGACTTTAAGAGCTCATGCGACCAAGCTAAACGTGTACTTGCACAGAACTTCATTCCGTACAAGAGTGCGGCTGCGCCAGCGGGCACTATTGCAACCATTACAATTGGCACCGCCACAGTTACCTCATTGAACGCAACCTTGAACGAAAAAGGCAACGGCTTTTCTGCTGACAGTGCAAAGGGTATTGCTGAATTTAAAAAGGCCACGCTAGAGGCTGCTAAAACTGCAGGCTTGACAGCCAAAGCGACCGATGCCACCATGAACAAGGGCTTGGTATTGGCCATTTTGGTGTACTTGGTGATTTTGGTCACCATGGTGTACGGCCCGATTGCCGCCATGCTGGTAGAAATGTTCCCCACCCGTATTCGCTACACGTCCATGAGCTTGCCTTACCACATTGGTAACGGCTGGTTTGGTGGCTTGCTGCCCACTACGGCGTTTGCCATGGTGGCCGCTACGGGCGACATTTACTACGGCCTGTGGTACCCCGTCATTGTGGCGGCTGGCACCTTTGTCATCGGTATGATCTTTGTCAAAGAAACCAAAGATGTGGACATTTACGCTAACGACTAACTAGCGGCCACACTATAGGCTCCCGCCCTTAAAAGCGGGGGCCTTTTTCATGGGTGCGGCTGTTTGCAGCAAGCACTTAGGTAGTAAAGTACAGTCCTTCCTACGGGAATAGGTTTTGAGGAGTTAATTATGTGGAAGATTTTTTTAGGCTTTTTGGTATTTGCCGGCTTAGGTTTGTTTATGATTTTCAAAGGCGGTGACAAAGTGGACATGAGTGGCGAAAAGCACGACACTGGCAGCCATACCGCTGCGCCTGCAACCGCAACGCCAGCCTCTGCTGCTACGGTTTTGGTGCCTGCGCCTGTAGCCAAATAACACCGGCGAAAATCGACAACAGATGTAGACACCTTGCTAGATGCACATGGCCCCAAGCGCAGCAGTCCGTCACTGGAAATTTAACAAGCGCTTAACGCTGACGCTGCTGCTGCTATGGGCTTGTGTGAGTTTTGGGGTGCCTTTTTTTGCAGTCAACTTGCGATTTCCGTGGCTGGGGGCGCCGTTTAGTTTTTGGATGACTGCCCAAGGTATCTTGCTGGTGTACCTGGCTATAGTGGCTTGCTACGGTTGGGCAATGAACCGCAGAGATGCCCAGCTTAGCGCAGAAAACGCGGGCCCGCATGGTTGATGCAGACCGCGAATTTCGCTACCAGCTGCACAAGGTATACGGCTGGTACACGCTGGGTGTCTTGGTGTTTATCGCCTTTGTCGCCTGGCTAGAAAGCCGGGGCTTGCGGCGCGAATGGATTGGTGGTGGTTTTTTGCTGGCTACCATAGCCGTGTATGCGACTGTGGGTGTTATTTGCCGCACCACCGACACCCATGAATACTATGTCGCGGGCAGGCGCATACCTGCCATGTACAACGGCATGGCGATTGCTGCCGACTGGATGTCTGCCGCCTCGTTCGTGGGCTTAGCGGGTACTTTGTATTTAGGCGGCTATTCTGGCTTGGCCTTTATCTTGGGCTGGACGGGGGGCTTTTGCTTACTGGCATTGCTGGTAGCGCCCTACCTGCGTAAGTTTGGCCAATACACTGTGGCGGATTTTTTTGCGGCGCGCTATGGCGGCCGCATGCCGCGCATGATGGCCGCCATAGCCGCTATTCTTTGCTCTTTTGTTTATCTGGTAGCGCAAATCTACGCGATAGGTTTGATCAGTTCGCGGTTGACGGGGATAGCATTTGAGATTGGTATTTTCTTGGGCCTGGGTGGGGTGCTGTTGTGTTCGTTTTTAGGCGGTATGCGCGCTGTCACTTGGACCCAAGTAGCGCAGTATATTTTGATGATCATCGCTTTTACCGTGCCTGTGGTGTGGCTGTCGGTCAAGCAAACAGGCTCCCCGCTGCCCCAGCTAGCCTATGGACCACAGCTAGAAAAAGTCACCCAGCGCGAAGCTGCTTTGCTGACCGACCCTGGCGAAATGCAAGTGCGCGACGTGTACACCCAGCGCATAGCAGAACTTAATGACAAACTGAACCAACCTGCCCAAGCCTTGCTGCAAGACCGCGCGGCGGCGACCCGCAAGGTGGCAGATTTAAAAGCTACGGGCGCGCCACTGCGTGAGGTTGCCAGCGCAGTACGCGCACTGGCGCAGCTACCGCGTGACGAGAAAACTGCCATTGCCTTATGGCAACAAGCCCGTGCTGTGGCCGAAAATAAAGCCAAACCCCTGTCGGGCATGCCCCGCCACGCCGATGAATACAGCGGCAACCCGCAAGGCACTGCAGCAGAAAAAGAAACTTACAACAACGCACGCAATAATTTCCTGGCGCTTATATTTTGTTTGATGGTGGGCACGGCTGGCCTGCCACATGTGTTGACGCGCTACTACACGACATCCAGCGTGCGCGAGGCGCGCAGTTCGGCAACATGGTCGCTGTTTTTCATTTTGATTTTATACCTCACCATCCCCGCACTGGCAGTGCTGGTAAAATACGAAGTGTTCCAAAACTTGGTTGGCCTGCCTTTTGACAAGCTGCCTGCGTGGATTGCACAGTGGAGCAAGGTGGATGCCAGTTTGGTCTCAGTCACCGACATTAACAAAGATGGTTTTTTACAACTGGCTGAAATCACTTTAAGCAGCGATGTCATCATGTTGGCCATGCCAGAAATTGCAGGCCTTCCCTACGTGATTGCGGGCTTGGTGGCTGCGGGAGGGTTAGCGGCAGCCTTGTCTACCGCCGACGGACTTTTGCTCACCATTGCCAGTGCACTGTCGCATGACCTGTACCATAAAATGCTGGCCCCTGATGCCAATGCGGTTCAACGTGTCACGATGTCCAAAATACTACTTTTGGTCATGGCCTTGGTGGCGGCCTATGCTGCAGCACAAAAACCGGGAGATATTGTGTTCATGGTAACCGCTGCATTTTCTTTGGCGGCTTCTATATTTTTCCCCGCCTTGGTGGCCGGAATATTTTGGCGTGGTGCCAGCAGCTGGGGGGCCATTGCCAGCATGTGGGCGGGGTTTGGTGTGACCATGTTTTACATGGTGAGTAACCATCCTTGGCTGCGCGCGGTGTTTTCTATTGACGCGCCGGTTGCGCTGTGGGGTGGCATACAGCCCTTAGCTGCAGGCGTTTTTGGTGTACCTGTAGGCTTGGGGGTTCTCGTTATAGTGAGCTGGCTTACACCCAGCCATTACAAACAGCAAACTAGTTTTATAGAAGCGTTGCGTTCAGTTGAGTAATGCGCCTTTAAAAAAACCCTCTCTGAAGAGGAAATTACCACTTAAACCGAACCCTAGGCAGTAGTATGCTGAAAGGGCGTGACATGATGTAAAAAGCCAAAATTAAACTGCAATGCTAAGACAGAAAAACCAATGAAATATAAAAAGACTGAGCTGGGCAAGCAAACCTTTAAAGCCCATAACAACGCATTAAGTGTGCGCCAAAGGTCTGCCTTCATATTATGTGATGGCGAGAAGGACGAGGCTTTTATTTTGAAATCTCTGGTTGTGACAGGGCTTAATTCTGATGATTTCAACCATTTGATTGCAGCTGGTCTGATAGAAGAGGCTGCCCCAGCCCAGCCCAGCCCAGCCCAAGCCAAGGCCAAACAGGCAGAATCTTTAACAGATTTTGTGGCCCCATCGGCACAAAATGGGGCCACCGTAGTGTCTGACCAAGACCGTTACCAACGTGCTTACCCTGTAGCCATCAAATTGACCTCTGGCTTGGGGTTACGCGGTTTTCGCTTGAATATGTCGGTGGAGTCTGCGTCAAACTACAGCGACTTGCTGGCGCTGGCCCCTAAAATTCGTATTGCGGTAGGCGACGAAAAATTTGCCGAACTGGCCCGTGTACTGCGCACGACTTGAAGTGTTGAGTTCCTAACGCGGGCTAAGCCCTCACGGCACGCGCACTGCGCCGAATTCACTAGAATATTTGGCTTAACTACCAAAGCCACACTATGACGCAGGGAACCATCCGCATTCGCGGAGCACGCCAACACAACCTTAAAAACCTCGACCTGGACATTCGCACAGGCGAATTGACGGTAGTTACGGGCCCCAGCGGATCTGGCAAGTCGAGCCTGGTGTTTGACACCCTGTTTGCCGAAGGCCAACGCCGCTATGTAGAAACTTTCTCGGCCTATGCCCGCCAGTTTATGGACCGCATGGACAAGCCTGCGGTAGACCGTGTGGATGGGGTACCACCGGCGATTGCGATTGACCAGACCAACCCGGTCCGCTCGTCCCGGTCTACTGTGGGCACGATGACGGAGATCAACGACCACCTCAAACTCTTATTTGCGCGGCTGGCCAATTTGTACGACTTGCAAACCGCTTTGCCTGTGCAGCATGACACAGCCGAGACAATTTATGCCCAGATGCTGGCGCGCTCAAAAGACCAGGACAGCAGCGGCGGACTGCGCTTGGTGCTAACCTTTCCAGTGGAGCTGCCCGGTAGCACCAGCGCACAAGAGGTCGCGCAATGGCTCTCAGCCAGTGGCTTTACCCGCGTGCTAGCCGAGCGCGAGATTGCCACCCCCGCAGGGCCGCGCAAGGTGCTAGACGTGGTGGCAGACCGATTTAAACTGGATAGCACCGAGAAAGTACGGGTGATGGAGGCGATCGAGTTGGCGCTTAAACGCGGTGCTGGGCGCTTGATGGTCTACGCCGGAGATGAAGGCGCACAACAGATTTGGAAGTTCTCTACCGGCCTGCATTGCCCTGAAAGTGACATCCGCTACACCCAGCCCACGCCCAGCCTGTTCTCATTTAACTCAGCCAATGGCGCATGCCCAAAGTGCAAAGGCTTTGGCCGCGTGATTGGTGTGGACTACGGTTTGGTGATTCCAAACGACAAGCTTACCCTGCGCGCCGGGGCCATTAAAGTCATGCAAACCCCGGCTTGGCAAGAGTGCCAAGACGATTTGATGCGCCATGCTGAGGCTGCAGGCATACCGCGCGACACACCGTGGAACAAGCTTACGCCAGAGCAAAAACACTGGGTGGTTGACGGCAACCCCAACTACAAAGAAGGCCAATGGGGCAAGATGTGGTACGGGATAAAGCGCTTTTTTACGTACCTGGAAACTAAGTCCTACAAAATGCACATCCGCGTGCTGCTGTCTAAATACCGAAGCTACACCACTTGCCCCCAGTGCAATGGCGCGCGCTTAACGACCCAAGCGTTGATCTGGCGTGTGGGCACCTGTGCGCAAGCCGATGCAGTGATGCCGCCTGCCAAGCGCCTCATGCCCATGGGTGTGCAGTGGACGCGCAACCAGCTGGAAGCTTTGCCGGGCCTGTGTTTGTTTGACCTGATGCAGCTGTCTATCGAGCGTCTGCACAGGTTCTTTGGTGCCTTGCAAGCACAGAGTCAGCTTGGCTATGCGACAGGCAGCAGTTCTGAAAACGATGGCAAAGCACAAGCCAAGGATGGCAACGCGCAAGCGCTTAAACTCCTTTTAGACGAAATTTGCACGCGGCTTAAATACCTTTGCGATGTGGGCATTGGCTACCTCACACTTGACCGCCAAAGTCGCACTTTAAGTGGTGGTGAGGTGCAGCGTATTAACCTCACCACCGCCTTGGGCACCTCATTGGTTAACACGCTGTTCGTACTGGACGAGCCCAGCATTGGCCTGCACCCGCGCGACATGGACCGCATTACCCAGGCCATGCTGCGCCTGCGTGATGCAGGCAACACCCTGGTGGTGGTAGAACACGACCCTGCTGTCATGTTGGCGGCTGACCGCGTGATTGACATGGGCCCCGGCCCTGGCGAGCGCGGTGGTGCCATGGTGTTTGACGGCACGCCCGACCAATTGCGTGATGCGCTTACGCTCACCGGCGACTATTTGGGCGGACGCAAGCAGATTGGCATGGGCTTTAAACGCTTGGTCAGCGACAACACGCCGCGTTTAATTTTAGAAGGCGCGCGCGCGCACAATTTGCAAAACGTGTCGGTAGAAATTCCCCTGCAACGCTTGGTGTGCGTCACAGGGGTCAGCGGTTCGGGCAAGTCATCTTTGATTCAAGACGTGCTGGCACCCGCACTGCTGCGCCATTTTGGCAAAGCCACTGAAACCCCAGGCGAACACGACAGGCTGCTGGGCGCTGAACAATTGAGCGATGTGGTCTTTGTCGATCAATCCCCTATTGGCAAAACCGCCCGGTCTAACCCCGCCAGCTACGTGGGTGCGTGGGAGGCTGTGCGCGAGATTTTTGCCGACGCCCCTTTGAGTAAACAGCGCAGCTATACCGCCAGCAAGTTCAGCTTCAACAGTGGCGACGGGCGTTGCCCCACCTGCGGCGGTTCGGGCTTTGAGCATGTGGAAATGCAGTTTTTAAGCGATGTTTACCTGCGCTGCCAAGATTGTGATGGCAAACGCTACCGGCCAGAGATTTTAGAAATTAAGATCGAGCGGCGTGGCCAGTTCTTGAATGTGGCGGATGTACTGAACTTGACAGTTAGTGAGGCCGCAGCGCTGTTTACCAGCGACCGCGACGTGCTGCGTGCACTACAGCCCATTGTGGATGTTGGCCTGGAATACGTGAAACTGGGCCAGCCAGTGCCCACGCTGTCGGGCGGCGAGGCCCAACGCCTCAAGCTGGCCGGGTTTCTGGCCGATGCCGCCAAGAGCGCAACAGCCAGCCGCCAGACCTTGGCCAACAAAGGCACGCTGTTTTTGTTTGACGAGCCTACCACCGGCTTGCACTTTGAAGACATCAGCAAGTTGATGCGTGCGCTGCGCAAGCTGATGGATGTGGGGCATTCACTGCTTATTATTGAGCACAACTTGGACGTGATTCGCGCCAGCGACTGGTTGATTGACCTGGGCCCTGAAGGCGGTGAAGCTGGTGGACAGGTGTGTGCCGTAGGCGCGCCCGACGATGTGAAGCAGCACCCCAGCTCCCACACTGGGCTGGCACTGCGTGAATACGATAGCGCCATGGGCCTGGGTGATAACGTGGTGCGGGAAAAAGGGCGTAACTACGCCCACGCAACACCGGTTGTGACCATGGCTGCCAAAACACCCCATGCAGACAGCATTCAAATTGTCAACGCCAAAGAACACAACCTCAAGTCGCTTAGCGTGAACATTCCGCGTGGCAAGTTCAGTGTGGTGACAGGTGTGTCTGGTTCTGGCAAATCTACCTTGGCATTCGACATTCTGTTCAATGAAGGACAACGCCGCTACCTGGAAAGCTTAAACGCATATGCCAGATCCATCGTGCAGCCCGCAGGCCGCCCTGAGGTAGACGCTGTGTATGGCATACCGCCCACCGTCGCTATTGAACAGCGCTTGAGCCGCGGCGGCAGAAAGTCAACGGTCGGCACCACCACCGAGGTATGGCACTTTTTGCGCCTGCTCTACGTCAAGCTTGGCACACAGCATTGCACGCGCGACGGTGCCGCCGTGCAACCCCAAACGCCCGAAAGCATCACTGCGCAACTTCTCACAGCCTACCGCGGCCAACACATTGGTTTGCTTGCACCTTTGGTCATCAACCGCAAAGGTGTTTATACCGAGCTGGCCGACTGGGCGCGCCCACGTGGCCACACCCATCTGCGCGTAGATGGCAATTTTTTACCCACCACAAACTTTCCGCGCATTGACCGGTTTAAAGAACACACCATCGAGCTGCCTGTGGCCGACCTGCTGGTGTCGCCAGACAATGAAGCTTTGCTGCGCACCTGCTTGGCACGCGCCCTGGAGCATGGCAAAGGCGTGGTGCATATCCTTGGGCCTCTGGATGGCCTGCGCAGCGCGATGGACATGCAGGCCAGCACAGCGCACATCGGCCAGCTCAGTGTGTTTTCTACCAAGCGCGCCTGCCCAATGTGCAGCACCTCCTATACCGAACTAGACCCGCGCCTGTTTAGCTACAACAGCAAACACGGCTGGTGCAAGGACTGTGTAGGCACTGGCGTGAAGCTCACCAAAGAACAGCGCAAAGCCTTTGACGACAGCGTGCAAGACGACGACAACAAAGGCCGCGAACAAAGCTTTGCCGAGCCTGAAGTAGATGACGTCACAGATGCTGCATGTGCTGCTTGCAGTGGCACGCGATTGAACGCCACCGCACGTGCAGTAAAGTTCCATGGCGTAGGCATTACCGATATTGCCCAGCTGTCAGTGCGCGATGTACGTGTGTGGGTGCAAGGCCTTAAGCTGGTAGGGCGTGATGCAGACATTGCCCGCGACTTGGTGCCTGAGATTCAAAGTCGCCTAGAATTTTTAGAAGAAGTAGGCTTGAACTACCTCACCCTAGACCGCGGTGCACCTACCTTAAGCGGCGGCGAGGCGCAGCGCATTCGCTTAGCTGCGCAACTAGGCAGCAACCTGCAAGGCGTGTGCTACGTGCTAGACGAGCCCACCATTGGCCTGCACCCGCGCGACAACCAAGTGTTGCTTAAAGCTTTGCAAAGCCTAAGCGACAAAGGCAACACGCTGGTGGTGGTAGAGCACGACGAAGACACCATCCGCCACGCCGATCACATCATCGACATAGGCCCCGGCGCAGGTAAGCGCGGTGGGCGACTGGTGGCCGAAGGTAGCGTTGCAGACATTTCTAAAGTGGCCGATTCCGCCACAGGCCGCTACCTTTTGCATGCCATCAAGCACCCCTTAAGCCTGCGCAGAAACGTAAACAGTGCTGCATCCGTGCTACCAGAATACAAGTCCAGCTTCGTACCCAAGCCCGAGAAGGTAAAAAAGACTAAGCCGAAATTGGGGTCAGATCCCAATTCAGGACACGCTGCATCCGGCGAAGGCGACGCAGCTACGACATTGAACTCTGACCCCAATTCAGGACAACAACACATCCGCGTAACAAGCGCCCAACTACACAACCTGCAAAACGTGACAGTCGATGTGCCCTTGCACCGGCTAGTTGCCGTCACCGGTGTCAGCGGCTCAGGCAAATCCACCTTGGCCAGAGACGTTCTGTTAAGCAACGTCTACGCTGCAGTCACCGCCAAAGGCATAGGCCGCGAAGCCGGCAACCGCGCAGCAGCGTTCACTACCTGGACAGGCTGTGCGCAAATCGAGGGTTGGCAACAAATCGACCGCGTGCTGGAAGTTGACCAAACTCCCATCGGCAAAACCCCCCGCAGTTGCCCCGCTACCTACATCGGTTTTTGGGATGTCATCCGCAAACTGTTTGCCGAAACCCTAGAGGCCAAAGCACGCGGCTACCAACCCGCACGCTTTAGCTTCAACACCGGCGAAGGCCGCTGCCCCGGTTGCGAAGGTCAAGGCATGCGCACCATAGAAATGAGCTTTTTACCCGACGTGAAAGTGCTCTGCGAGGTCTGCCACGGTGCCCGTTTTAACCCCGAGACATTGGCAGTCAGCTGGCGCGGCAAAAGCATCGGCGACGTGCTGCAAATGGAGGTAGACGAGGCAGTAGACTTTTTCGCCACCATGCCCAACATCAGCCACCCGCTGCAACTGCTCAAAGATGTAGGCCTGGGCTACTTAACACTCGGCCAGCCATCCCCCACGCTCAGCGGTGGTGAAGCGCAGCGCATCAAACTGGTCACTGAGCTTTCCAAAGTGCGCGACGACATCACGAGGCGTGGCCAAAAAGCCCCGCACACCTTGTACGTGTTGGACGAGCCTACCGTAGGCCTGCACATGGCCGATGTAGAAAAACTCATCCACGTGCTGCACCGCTTGGTCAATGGTGGCCACAGCGTTATCGTCATTGAGCATGACCTAGACGTGATAGCCGAAGCTGACTGGGTAATTGACCTAGGGCCGGAGGGCGGCAAAGAGGGCGGCAAGATAGTGGCGCAGTGCACACCCGAGCAATTGGTACAGCTGCAAACACATACGGGTAATGCTTTAAAACCTGTGCTGGCACGCGCATAGGCAAAAACCATGCTGTTTGACGGTAGTTTTTTACGTGGATGCCAGGAAAAGTTACCAACGGGTTACCGAAATAGTTACTATTGAAATAGGAGCTACTAATGCAGCATTTCCTTGGGCGGTAGGGCTAAAACGTTAACTTTTTAGATAAAACTACTTAAAAGGTAATTGTCGTAAATGGCGTACGTGGCCTGACCCAAACTTGCTTTGGCTGGTATGAGACGACCAAAACATCCTTGAATTCGGTGGGCAGTTGCAGCTTGACGGATATAAAGTCAACAGCCTGTCCTGATTTGACTTCAGCACGAATTTCGCTCTGTACTGCATGCCCATGGTCTGTGGGCGCCACCACAGACTGCATTGCGCGTTGTTGCAGCAGGTTTTGCACGGCAACCGCTTTAGGCCAAACCCATTGTGTAAGCACTGCAGCTTTTCCTTTGTGCAAAGTCAAGCCCGTGCTGCTTTGCAGCTTGGCTTGTGCAATTTGCAGCTGCGCCGTAAACGCCTGTGGCTGCATAGCCGAATACATAAGTACAAACTCTGGCAAAGACAGCTGCGGCGCTAGCACTTGGTGCAGCACGGCGGTATAGTCCACAAAAAAAGTAAGCGCCAGATGCTGCTGGTCGCGCAGCACCAAAGTTGCGCGGTTGTCCTGCAGCTCATGTGCATGCACGCTGCTGGCCTGCGCACACCATATAGCCAAGACTGAGACAAAAAATTTCATACGCTTGTGCTTACCTGCAGTACGACACTGCAGGTTGAGTGGCGGCACCTGTACTGCTCGTAAACTGGAAACTCCAGCACGTGCTCTTGCCTGCATTAGAGGCTAACAAAGTGGTCAGCGCTGCACCGGTAATGGCTTTGTAGCGAATGTTGTACACACCTGGCAAATTGTCGTAACTGCCGCTGCCCGTTTCAGTAGTTTTGAACAACACTCCCGAAGTGAAGTTGAGTACTTGGTAGCCATCGCTAGCGGTGGTCAGTGTCATGTTGGACACGCGAAACGGTATGACTGGGGGTTGGCGCACAGGCGAACCAACAGAAACTGGGCTAGGCGTACCTCTAAAGCAGGACAGTACATACGGCGATGCATCGGTCACATGGTAACTGTAGCCTGCAGGCCCGTTGGTGACTGTAGTGGTGTTACCCCCGCAGATGCCGTCACGGGTGGCTACAGTGCCATCGGCGTTGTTGTAGCCAAAGATAGCAAAACCGTCCCTCGCCCAGCCCACGGGGTGCGTATCCCAGTAGCTGGGGGCCTGGCCCGCCATCATGCAGGTGGGTGCTGCGTGGTAATGGTAGTCGTCACCACGACCTGCGTGGCCGTTGCAAATGTCCAGCTCACCCAAAACTTTAGTGTCGCCACCCCCAGGGCCAGTGCAGCCGCCTTGCTTGCATGGGTTGAAGATGGGCACACCGTTAATGGCCACACCAATCGGGCCGTCTACCGCGCTGGTGGTTACGGCAGCTATTGAAGGCGCCAATGGGATTTTCCAAGCATTAGCGCCCGTGAAGTTAACAGCGAGAGGAACCTGCAGATTTGTGGCAGTGATGCCATCCATCATGGCATGGGTGGGCAAACCGTTTGAGGCGATGTAAGCGTAAGTGCCATCACAGGTGGCCGTAGCTACACCCGTAGTGGACGCTTTGAGTGAGTCGCTGACCAATGTGCAGTTTGGGCTGGTTGTAGCAGTAATTGGCGTAGTTGATGGGGTGCTTGGCAGGGCTGATGTGCTAGCGGGAACAGTAGGTGCAATGGTACTGGTGCCACTGCCAGCCAAGGCAGTTGAAGCCACTGGTGAATCGCTGGATCCACCACAGCTTGTGGACGTCAAAATTGGGATCGTCAACATGGCGATCATCCATAGCTTGGACTTGGGTTGTAGCTTGATTAAAGAGTTTGACTTGATGTTCATGGCTCTAATGTAAAGCCGCGATTTCAAAATCACATGACATCTTTGTCATTCAAACTTTTGCCAAGCTTGTGCCTTGGGGTTGGTATTTTCGGCTTTGTACCATTCAGGCGCTTTAGCATGCAATGCGCCACCACCACGACCACTGAATTTTAGACAGATAGCTAAGCCGTGCGACCAACCGGATCAAGTTCAATGGTCTCGGCTGAAACACCGAACATTTCAGCCAACACCGCCACGACGAGTGCGTGATCGTCTCGCTGCGGCAGACCTGATACGGTTACTGTACCGATGCAGCCAACCGTAGCCACCCGGATAGGAAAACTACCGCCGTGCGAGGCAAAGTCTCTAAGAGGTAATCCCATGTTTTCTTCTAAGGTGCCGCCATCTATTTGGAGCGACAAACCCACTGCGTAAGAACTGCGGTGCATGAGTTCGACGGTGTTGCGTTTTCGTCGTGCCCAGTCGGCATTGGCAGGGGCCGTTTTGGGCATCGCATAGAAAAATACTGTCTCACCTGACAGCCTAATCTCAATGGTGACAGCCAATTCCTTTGCGACGCATATTTCTTGGATGCGGACACCCAGTAGCCAAGCAGATGCGTTGTCAAAATGTGAAAATACAAGGATTTTTTCTTGCGCAGCAATACGCGCTAAGTCGTGTGCAATGGTGGTCATAGATTTCAATTTTACAAATTATAGAATTCAGATCGCTCTGAAATAGTTGATATTGGTACCACCACCACACCGCTCCATCAAAAAATCATCTTTATCGAGCCCCTCAACGGTAGACATCGAAGCTTATTCCGTAAAGGCAGCAGCTTTTGCCCATGCCAACAACTACGACCCGTGCAGATGGATCCTATTGCTAACTTTTCGATAATGTGCAGCGTCCATGAACGTCATTAAAAGTATATGCGTGAAATTTTTATTTAGATTTTTAGGACTAGCGTTCATGCCCTATTCAAAATGGGTGATCCTACGGCTTATCTTAGGTAGCGCTTTGAAGTCATGCACCAAGCTATTTCTGTCACTTTCACAAGCATTAGGTACGAATTTAAAAACTACAAAATGACGGATTTTCATTTGTTATCTTTAAGATATGACACCAGCCTGCACAGCTAGGAAGGAACGCATCCTGCTAAGCGCAAGATCAGGATTTGTTAATACTCCACATGCGTCTGCTAGTTCAAATACTTTGGCATAGTGCACAATATTTCGAGATGCTTGGGCTCCTCCAGCCATTGAAAAGTGCTTTTGATGACCATTGAGCCAGGCTAAAAATACTACGCCCGCCTTGTAATGGCGCGTAGGCGATTTGAAAATTTCTCTTGATAAGGCTACTGTAGGATTTAATAGCGCCCGGTATTGCTTAGTGTCCCCTCGCGACAAACAATGTAATGCAACAGAAGCCACTGTCGCGATAGGATCAAATATGCCGAGTAATCCATGCGAAAAACCACTGTCGTCGCCTTCAATCAACTCAGCGTAATTGAAATCATCACCCGTGTACATCTTTACGTTCTCGGGCAACCTGCGCCGCAATTCAATCTCCCATTTAGCCTCTAGCAACGATACCTTGATACCCTCTACTTTAGATGCGTTGGCATGAATGAGTGCGGCTACAGTGTCAAGTGCTGCTGGTATGCCGCTGGAGCCCCAGTAGCCTTTTAAAGCGGGATCAAACATTTCACCCAGCCAATGCAAAATTACAGGTTGATCGCTGTCTTGTAACAAACGGCCATAGACTTTGAGATAGTCATCTGCACTTGTGGCGGCACGGGCCATTGCCCTACTGGCCATCAAAATGGCACGTCCGCCCTCCGCTTGCACAACGTCAAATTGCTCGCGGTAGGCTCGCTCAACCTGGTCTAGCGTGACATCCGCGCCAGCGGCTAATTGGTCAGTGCCTACGCCGCACGCCAATTTGGCACCTGGTACAGTACGCGCGTGGCGCAGCGAACGCTGAATCAACTCACGCGCTACAGGCCAGTCCACGCCCATGCCACGCTGTGCGGTATCCATAGCTTCAGCAACACGGAATCCTAGACCATAAAGATGGTCTCTGAAAGCCAGCGTCGTGTCCCAGTCCACTTGCGGTGAGGCACCAAAAGGATCTGTAGTGGCAATCGGGTCAATCACCAAATGGGCCGCAGCGAATACGGTGCGGTTGAATACACCGACTGAACCGACAGGGGTAATAGGCTGCCCTATCAGGGCGTAACTCTTGATAGAACCGTCAGCTTGGGGAAGTTGCAAAGTGTGCGACATAGGTTGTATTAGCGATTAGATTTTGCCGAGAATATGGTCTGCGCCTTTTTCAGCCACCATAATGGTGGGCGCGTTGGTATTGCAAGAGGGAACCCGTGGCATCACCGAAGCATCTACCACGCGCAGGCCTTGTATACCAATCAATTTGAGATCTGGCGTGACCACACTGAGGGGATCGGAAGCCGGCCCCATCTTGCAGGTGCCCACTGGGTGATGGTCGGTTTTACCGTGCTGGCACGCATAGTCAAAAAGATCCGCATCGCTAGTCAAGCCATCCCCAGGCAAAACCTCGGATTTAACGTACCGCTTCAACGCGGGCTGGCGCAATAGCTCCCTTGCCAACCGCAGGCCTTTGATGGCCATTGTGCGGTCATGAGGATCAGCCCAATAGTTAGGATCGAGCAAAGGTGCCAGCGTTGGGTCATTGCCAGCCAGCCGCACTGTGCCACGAGAGCGAGGCCTAAGATAGGCGGTATTTAAGGTGACGCCTGCGTTTTGCATCTTGGCCACACCCGCTTCAATACCCGATCCTAAGCCAAGGTGGAACTGAATATCTGGTGAACGCACTTTCTGTGCGACATCGGCATACCAAAAGCCACCTGTTTCAAACAAGCTGGATGCCACAGGGCCTTTTTTTAACAGCAAATACTGCAGTCCTGCCCATGCTGCATGGTGCGGCTTGTTGTACTTATCGTACGTATGGTCGCCTGTACATTCTGCAATCACAAAAAGATCTAAATGGTCTTGCAAATTCTCACCCACGCCCGGCAAGTCATGCACCACATGCACACCTACCGACCGCAGGTGGTCTGCAGGGCCGATACCAGATTGCAGCAGTAATTTAGGCGAGCCCATCGCACCCGATGAAACGACTACTTCGCGGTCAGCTGATAGGCGAATAGGTGAACTTTTGCCACTTTGAACTGCTTCAACCCCTACTGCACGGCCGTTCTCAACCAATACCCGTGTTGCCATGGTTTGCATCATGACCGTCAAATTGCTGCGGTTGCGGATGGGATGTAAAAAGGCCACTGACGTAGATGAGCGACGCGCATTGAGCTGTGTGAGCTGGTAGTAGCCCAGCCCAGCTTGCTGCTCTCCATTGAAGTCAGGATTGAACGGAATGCCCAGTTCTTGTCCTGCTTGAAAGTAAGCTTCGCATATAGGTAACGGACTAATGGGGTTAGAAACACCCAAAGGGCCGCTGTACCCGTGGTAACGATTGGCATACCGCTGGTTATTCTCAGAGCGTTTGAAGTACGGAAGTACGTCTTCGTAGCCCCAGCCCACAGCACCTTCCTGTGTAACCCAATCGTCGTAGTCTGCGGATACTCCACGCGTATACAACTGTGCATTAATAGAAGAGCCTCCGCCAATAACCTTGGCTTGGGTGAAGCGCAAAACACGGTTTTTCAAGTGTTTTTGAGGCACGGTGTGCCACCCCCAGGAACCAATTCCCTTGGTCATTTTGGCAAAGCCTGCAGGCCAGTGAAAGAAGGGATGGCTATCGGCACCGCCTGCTTCAAGTAATAGCACTTTGACCGCAGGATCCTCGCTCAATCGATGTGCCAACACGCAGCCGGCTGAACCTCCACCAGTAATAATGTAGTCGTAGCTTGTAATTTTCATAGCATGGATATCTTAAATATAGAGATTCATTTTTGTTTGACAGCAGAAGCCAGTAGTATTTTGGAAACTGCATCGTTTACAGAGATTGCTTCGTTGCTCCAAAATTCACTGACCGCCGCCCGCAGGGCATCATGCACCGCTGGCGCAACGGCCATGTCAATCGCCACCGAGGGTAGCAGGGCACCAGTTTTCTCGGTCGCAATAAAGTCTTTGCTAGAGGTTTGCGCGCACGCATCAAATTTGTCCATGTTCACATTCAACCGCGCAGGGATAGATCCCTTGCGCAGGTTGAACTTTTCTTGGAAGTCTTTTCCCATGAGTAAATAGGCCAAATACCCTTGTGCTTTTTGGGCCTCCCAGCCCTTAAGTTGGAACATAGCGAAGGTATCCAGGACATAAGAATATGCTGCTGCGGTACCAGGGGCTGCAGAACAAGAAAATTCTTTACCAGGTTGCTGACCCGCAACAAAAAACTCCCCTTTGGCCCAATCACCCATAAACTGAAAACCCGCCTTACCAGTGATTACCATATCAGTCGCAGCATTCCAGTCGCGCCCACGCGACTTATCGTCGGTGTAGGACTTGATGCGCCGAAATACTTCCAGTGAGTTTTTCATCTCAGCACTGCCCAAGGCCGCTGGATTGAGTTTAATAAATGCATTTTTATAGAAATCAACGCCGCCAACACCTAATGCGACAGACTCAAATAACGTAAAGTCCTGCCATGCTTGGCCCCCATGGGCAACTGGAGTTACCCCCGTTGCTTTGATTTTTTCAGCCGCCTCAAAAAACTCTTTGTAGTTGGTAGGTAACGTTGCGACACCTGCTTTTTTAAGTACAGCTGAATTCGACCATAACCAATTGACGCGGTGCACATTGGCAGGAACAGCCACATAGCGACCTTTGTACTTCATGTGGTCAGCGATTACCTTGGGTAAGGACTCATCCCATTTATCGAATGTGGCCATCGCGTCAAGACTAGTAAGCGCATTCAGTGCAGCCCATTCTTGGACTGCTGGGCCTTTGATAGTTGCCGCAGCTGGCGGCTTACCTGCTGATATGCGCTGCTTAAGTACCGCCATTGCGTTTTCGCCACCCCCGCCAACCACAGAGAAATCTTTCCACGTATGGCCCCGCAGTGCCAAAAGCGCCTTGAGCTCAGCCACTGATTTCGCCTCCCCGCCAGAGGTCCAGAAGTGCAATACCTCTACCTCACCAGCTATTACGCAAGTGCTACTTAACCAGCAGACTCCATAGATAATCCAACTCCGAACAGTATTTCGCATAAATTGCTCCAATTTTTACTCAACAGTGAGATGGTATTTGGGAGTTTTTATACCTTCTTGACTACCATCAGATCCCTGTATTACTGCATTTGTCGTCTGCAGATTCATAATTTTGGAATAGACAAAGCGCCGTCTACATGGATAACGCTGCCAGTAGAAAAACCTAGCTGCCCGTCCACCAGTGTGGCCACTGCACGCGCAACATCTTCCGGGTAACCCCAGCGGCCCAGCGGCACCAGGCCGTCTGCAATACGCCGGTCGTAAACGGTTGAAACGCCTTCAGTCATGGGGGTGCGGATGATGCCGGGACGCACTTCAAACACAGCTATACCCAAAGGCGCCAGTCTCAATGCGAACAGCTTGGTCAACATACCAAGGCCCGCCTTGGAAAGACAGTATTCCGCCCTTTCAATAGAGGCCATGTCAACACTCACCGAAGTCACGCTTACTATCGATCTGGGAAAATCGCATACAGTTGTGGTCATATGTAGTGCTACTGCTTGTGTAAAAAAGAAAGTGCCCCTTAAATTGACACCCAGCACACGATCAAATGACTGTGCAGTGACATCCAAAATATCACCCCTTTGGAGCGCTGGAACGCCTGCGTTATTAACCAAACAAGCAATAGGGCCACCCCAATGTTGTACTTCGTCAATAACGCTGCGGTGCTCTTCCACACGGCCGAGATCAGACACAAACAACTTAACCCTCGCACCACGTTCCTCAACAGCTTGTATCGCTTCTTCGGAATCAACGCTTTCGATGTCAGTCAATGCCAAGTTAAATCCACGCTCAGCCAGCTCAATAGCTATAGCAGCCCCAATGCCCCGACGTGCACCGGTTACTAATGCCAAGGGGCGCCGCGGGTTCATTGGAAAACCTCCTTGCGCAAATGGTTGCCAACACGCAAGCCTTGTGCGGCAACAGTCAAGGCCGGGTTGACTGCAGCAGACGACGGGAAAAATCCAGCATCAACTACGTACAAATTGTCGTGGTCCCAAGCTTTGCAGTTGGTGTCTAATGCAGAGGTTGCGGGGTCGTTACCAAATCGTACGGTGCCACATTGGTGTGAAACTACATCTGTACCAAACGACTGGGCCAGCACGATGGGATACCCTGTCGCGCGTAGAATTTCTTTGCACTTAGCGACCCAACGACCATGGGCCTTGAGATTGCTGCGATGCCAGTTGAGATTGATGGCACCATCAGATCGAATAGTGACTCGACTATCAGGATGGGGTAGGTCTTCACTTTGAGCATACCAATCAACACTGCGTGACGCCAATGCCGTGCGAATAAACTTCGGGACGGCTCGCAGCGGGCCTCGCAACATGGGTTCACGGATTTTCCCTAGCAATTGGAGGCTACCTAGCGGCGTTGTGATCTCATCGCCACCAAAATAATAATCGTGTACGGCCAAAGTTTTGGGGAATTGTGTGTTGTTAATTTTGAATGGATGGATGGCCATTAACGCGCTGGTGTTGTGGGTCATGTAGTTGCGGCCCACAACATCTGAGCTATTGGCCAATCCTCTTGGATTGCTCGTATTAGCCGATCGCAATAACAGGGCCGCTGAATTAACCGCACCGGCACTTAAAACGAATGTATCTGCTGTGATTCTTTGATTTTTGCCATTGATCAGAACATCGGCGGCAACGATTTTTCTTCCAGTTGGGTCCGTCTGTAATCTTTGCACATATGCGCCCGAAACCAGCTCAATATTCGAGTGCTTCAAGGCTGGCCTAATTAGTATCGTTTCAGCATCGCCTTTAGCGTCTATTTTGCAGGGAAATGCATCGCAATTCGCGCATCGTTGGCATTTACCGTTGGGGCCATAGTCCACAGCGCTTGGCATAAAAAATGGCGTCAGTCCTTGTGCACGTAATTGCTTTGCGATTTGGTCAATCACAGGCTCGTGCGAAATCGGTCCATAAGAATAAGGGGCGCTGCGCGGTGGATCAGTAGGGTCTATGCCAGCTAGTCCACGTACTCCAAACAAAGACTCTGCTTCGCAGTACCAAGACTCAAGATCACTGTACTTGATAGGCCATGCAGGTGATACACCTTCCTCATGCGCAAGGGGTTCAAAGTCTTTCTCACGAAAGCGAAACATCGCTGTACCATAAAACTTGGTATTGCCGCCGACAAAGTAAAACATTCCAGGATTAAAGGACCGTTCATTGGCCCACCAAGTCTCATCCGTATGGTAACGACGATTGCAGAAAACGGCCTCAGGCTGCCAATTTTGTGCCTCTCTGGGAAGAACAGGACCACGTTCTAAAACCAATACCCGTGCTTTACTACCAGCAAGTTGCAGTGCTACTGAGCCACCGCCTACGCCAGAACCAATGATGACCACATCGTATGCTTGGTGTTTCATAGCAATCAAGCAATCAGCTTCTCAGTCTCTGCGTCAAAGCACACTAATTTGGACAAATCCAGCAGGAACTTTGCGTCCACTCCTACACTGACTTTTGCCTCGGGCTCTAGCCGCGCAGTGAACTCATGACCCCCTAAATCCATCACTATCAAGGTGTCTGCACCTGTGGGTTCGATCACCTCAACGCGCGCGTTCACTAAACGTTGCATGGATCCTACGGTCGCGTCGTCACTAGATAGGCTAATGGCTTCAGCACGAATACCAACTATCACCTCTTTGCCTAAGTACGAGACCAACCCCGCTGGCGCAGTAGGTAGCTCGATTACAACTTTGCTACGTTCGTTGCCTTGTAACTCAATCGCGAATGAACCAGCTTGCTCTACGACTTGCCCTTTAGCAAGGTTCATCCTAGGCGAGCCCATGAAACTGGCCACAAATGTGTTGGCAGGTCGGTTGTATACCTCGCTGGGCGTGCCAAGTTGCTGTACTACTCCACCCTTCATGACAGCAATACGTGTTGCGAGAGTCATAGCTTCTATTTGATCGTGGGTTACATACACAATGGTAGATTTGAGCCGTTGGTGCAGCTTTTTGATTTCAGTACGCATATCCAAACGTAATTGCGCATCAAGGTTGGACAGCGGCTCATCAAACAAATACAGCTTAGGCTCCCGCGCCAAAGCACGCCCAATAGCGACCCGCTGCCTTTGACCGCCAGACAGCTGCTTAGGCTTGCGATCCATCAGATGCTCAATTTGCAACAGCTTCGCCACACTTTGAACACGCTCAGTGCGAATCTCTTTAGCCACCTTGCGCATCTGCAAAGGGAATTCAATATTCTTTGCCACCGTCATATTCGGGTATAGCGCGTAGGACTGAAAGACCATAGAAATATTACGCTCGGCAGGTGCCACATGCGTAATGTCTTGGCCACCAAGGCGCAACATGCCACTACTAGGCTCTTCCAAACCCGCAATGATGTTCATCAGTGTGCTTTTACCGCAGCCGCTGGGGCCAACCAACACTAAAAACTCGCCATCTGACAAAGTAATAGAAACATCGTGAAGGATTTGAACCGCACCAAAACTTTTTTTGATATTAATTAGATCAAGCGAAGACATGCTATTACCCTTTGACTGAACCGGCCATCAGACCGCGTACAAAATATTTACCAGAAACCATATAGACCACTAATGTTGGCAGGGCAGCAATAAATGCACCCGCAAAATGCACGTTGTATTCTTTGACGCCCGTAGAGCTGCTAACTAAGTTGTTAAGCGCAACCGTGAGCGGGAAAGAGGTGTAATCGCTGAAAGAAGCACCAAACAAAAACTCATTCCAGATATTGGTAAACTGCCAAATGACTGTGACCACAATGATGGGAGCACTGTTAGGCAGCAGGATGTGGAAAAGTACACCAAAGAAATTCGCACCATCCATGCGCGCAGAACGCACCAATTCGTTGGGAAACGCAGCGTAGTAATTTCGGAAAAACAGTGTGGTGAATCCAATCCCGTAAACAACGTTCACGAAAACCAGTCCTTTTACAGTTCCCGCCAGCCCCATGAAACCTAATGTTTTTGCCATGGGTATCAGAACAATTTGAAATGGTATGAAAACAGAAAATAGCATGGCTGCAAAAATCACACTTGCACCACGCATATTGAACTGGGTCAAAATATAGCCATTGAGTGCACCAATCAAAGTTGAAATAATGACTGCCGGGACCACCAGTAGGAACGAATTGATAAAGTAAGGTTTCAGCCCTGTGGGCTGTACGCCAATCTGCGCTGTACTCCAAGCAGTCAACCAAGGCTCAAACGTCCACGCTATCGGTATCGCCATTAAATCGCCACTTCGAATTTCGTCTAACGGCTTGAGTGAATTCACCAACATCACGTAGACAGGCAAAACAAACAGAATAGCCGCTGCGACTAAAACCGCGTACAGCACGAATCGTCCTAGTTGCGCTGTCAATTGGCTATTTTTTGAACTGTTAAGCAGTACAGAGGGAGTCTTAACCATTTTTAACTTTCCGCATTTCGCTGTACAAATAGGGCAGCACTACAACACCAATTGCCACCAACATCAACACCGAACTGGCGGCACCTATTGCCATTTCGTTGCGTGTGAATGTGTATTGGTACATAAACACAGAGGGCAACCAAGTGGAGCGGCCTGGGCCTCCATTTGTAAGTGCTATTACCAAGTCATAGGATTTAATCGCCATGTGGGCCAGAATCACAAAAGACGACACGAACACAGGGCCAAGCTGTGGAATGATGATGTGCAAGTAGATTTGCCATGTCTTAGCACCATCTAGCCTCGCAGCATTGATTTGCTCTGAATCAACACCTCGCAAACCTGCTAAAAACATCGCCATTACAAATCCTGCGGTCTGCCATACAGCAGCGATGACAACACAATATATGGCCATCTCAGAGTTCTTAATCCAACCAAAAGTAAAATTACTCCAGCCTAAGCCTTGCATAGTGTGCTCTAGGCCCACGCCCGGATCTAACAGCCACTTCCAGGCAGTCCCCGTGACAATAAAAGATAAAGCCATGGGGTATAAGAAGATAGACCGAAACGCGCTCTCAGCCCGAACTTTTTGGTCTATCAAAATTGCCAGTGACAAACCAATAACCATAGCAAAAACAATGTACAAGCTGGCAAAGACCCACAAGTTAGACAATGAAACTGCCCAGTTTTCCAAGCCAACCAAGCGGCTGTAGTTAGCGCCGCCAGACCACCCATAAGAAGGCATCATCGTTGAGCTGGTAAACGACAAATACACAGTGAACATGATGTAGCCATACACACAGACCAGTACCAAAATAGCACTGGGACTGAGCAATAACTTGGGCAAGAGTCCGGCACGCATAATTAAATCCTACTTATATTTTGGGAGCCGCAACCATGGCGGCCACCGCTTTTTTGTCGTCTAACTGCCCATTGAAATGGCGCGTTACGACATCATAAAAAGCATTTTTTACAACCGTGGGGGCTGCATGGCCATGCGCCATAGAGCCCACTAAAGTATTGGATTTGCTTGCAAGTGCCAGTTCTTTGATGGCACGTTTTCCACACGCATCAAACGCAGCGTCTGAAACGTCTGAGCGTGCAGGTATTGCACCTTTAAGCACATTGAATTCAGACTGCACTTTGGCGTCATAGCTTGCTTTGGCCATGGCTGTTTGCGATTCCACTTTGTCACCAGAGACCTTAAACATCGCAAATTGATTTGATAGGAATGAGACCGTTCCTTGCGTGCCGGGCACTGGAAAGCACAGATAGTCTTTACCTGGCTCTTTTTTGGCATTGGTAAATTCACCCTTGGCCCAGTCACCCATGATTTGGAAACCAGCTTTACCGCTAATCACCATACCCGCAGCAACGTTCCAATCACGTCCAGAAAAATCTTTGTCAATTAGCTTTTTGAACTGTCCCATACGTTGGAATACTTTTTCCATAGTGGCAGAACCCAATGCTTTCTCATCAAGTTCAATCAAGGCTTTACGGTAGAAATCTGCGCCACCTGTAGCGAGCACTACGCTGTCAAATACAGTTGCCTCCTGCCAAGGCTGTCCACCATGGGCAATGGCAATAAATCCAGCCTTTTGAACCTTTTCTGCTGCTGTAATAAATTCATCCCAATTTTTGGGCTCACCCACGACACCGGCTTTTTCTAAAACCTGCTTATTTGCCCAAACCCAATTGATGGAATGGATAGCCAGTGGTGCGGCAATCCATTTACCTTCGTATTTAGTAAACCGCTGCACAGCTTGGGGGATGTTCTGGTCCCAATTTTCTTGCTTAGCCAAGGTATTCATATCGGCCAAAACACCTTGTTTGGCCCAATCCGTCAAGTCGTAGCCCATCAGCAAAGCTGCTGCAGGGGGATTGCCTGAAGTAACGCGGGTACGCAGGGTTGTCATAGCCTGTTCGCCACCGCCTCCTGACACCGGCATATCATTCCATTTGATACCTTGCTGGTCTAGCTTGTTTTTCAGTACATTCAGCGCTGCGGCCTCTCCTCCAGATGTCCAGAAATGCAGTACCTCAACCGATTTCTGTGCATGAACACCAGCTGAGAATAAAGCAGTAGTTGCAAGCAGTGTGATTATTTTTTTCATGTTGTTCTCCTCTCATTACCAAATATAGACAGTGGTATTGACTGAACGGTCTATGTGACCGCCCAGTCAGTTTAAAAATTAACTTTTAGCTGCTGATGCTAGCTCTGCGGCAGCTTTTTTCGCATCAATTTGACCGTTAAAATTGCGTGTGATGACGTCATAAAATGCGTTTTTAACAGATGCCGGGACAGTGTGGCCTTGCGCCATGGAGCCCACCAACGTATTTTTCTTATTTGCTTCAGCTAAGTCCTTGATGGCTTTTTTGCCGCAATCATCAAAAGCTGTATCGGCAACATCGGACCGCGCGGGTGCCGAACCTTTAACAACGTTAAAAGCAGATTGGAATCCTGGGTTCAAAATTGCAGAGGCCAATTTTGTCTGGGCTGCCATTTTGTCAGCGCCAACTTTAAAGATGGCAAATTGATCTGCATTGAAGGACACGATACCCTGTGAACCGGGTACTCTAAAGCAGAGAAAATCTTTGCCAGGAGATTTTTTGGCTGCTATGAACTCACCTTTAGCCCAGTCGCCCATGATTTGAAAGGCCGCTTTGCCGCTGATAACCATGCCCGCAGCAACGTTCCAATCACGTCCAGAAAAGTCTTTGTCTGCGTACTGGCGCAGTTGTGCCATGCGCTCAAACGATTTCACCATAGTTGGTGAATTTAATGCTGCTGGATCTAAATCAATGAAGGCTTTTTTGTAGAACTCTAGCCCACCGGTGGACAACACTACGCCATCGAACATGGTGGCCTCTTGCCACGGTTGGCCGCCTTGTGCCAGCCCAATAAAGCCAGCTTTCTTCACCAAGTCTAACGCAGTGATGAACTCTTCCCATGTTTTGGGTTCAGTTTTAACACCGGCCTTGTCGAGCACCTCTTTGTTGGCCCACACCCAATTGGTTGAGTGGACGTTCACAGGCGCAGCAACCCATTTACCGTTATATTTAGAGAATCTTTGCAATGCGGAGGGTATCGTTTTATCCCAGCCTTCTTTTGCGGCCAGCTCAGTCAAATCGGCCAGTACGCCTTGCTTTGCCCAGTCTTGAATATCAAACCCAAGCATTTGCACTGCAGTGGGGGGATTGCCAGAGGTTACGCGGGCACGTACTGCGGTCATGGCCTGTTCGCCACCACCACCCGCTACCGGCATATCATTCCATTTGACACCCTCTTTTTCTAGGTTGCCCTTAAGAACACCTAGTGCGGCGGCCTCGCCACCAGAAGTCCACCAGTGCAGCACCTCTACAGCTTGTTGTGCCATGACAGGCGCACTGACTACGGCGGCTATCGCCAGACTTATAATTTTCTTTTTCATAAAATATCTCCGATTTAGTAAATAAACAGGGCATTGACTTTGTCAGCCCCAGTGGTATGCCACACGAATATGGCGGTGAACATTCAAACTGATTCCAGTTCAAATGAATTACTTGTGCGCTGCAGGTGGGATGTACCAGTCGGTGCGTGGCCCTAAGTGCATATGCAATGTTTTGGTTTCTGTGTAATCCTCTGTTGCAAAGCGGCCTAGCTCACGGCCAATGCCGCTCTCGCGGTAGCCGCCAAACGGCAATTCTGCGTGGCCTTCCAGAAAAGTGTTAATCCAAACAGTGCCCGCCTTGATGCGGCGTGCTGCTGCCATGCAGGTATTGAAGTCTTGACTCCATACCGCGGCAGACAAGCCGTACAAAGTGCTGTTAGCCAGATCGATAGCTTCGTCCAGGGTTTTGAAGGTCAGCA
Source organism: Polaromonas sp. (assembly GCA_043721235.1). Classification (GTDB taxonomy): domain Bacteria; phylum Pseudomonadota; class Gammaproteobacteria; order Burkholderiales; family Burkholderiaceae_C; genus JAAFIP01. The sequence continues at coordinate 29,539 of JAYSRE010000049.1, forward strand.
CGGCCAGCACAGGGCCAAATACTTCTTCACGTGCAATGGCCATGTCCCGGGTAACGCCAGTTACCACGGTGGGTTCTATGTACATGCCAGGTCCAGCAATACGCGTACCGCCAAGCTCCACTATGGCACCCTGCTCTTGAGCGCTTTTAATATGGGCAAGAATAGTTTCCAGCTGTCTTTCGGTGGTGATTGCCCCAACCTGCATACCAGTAACTAATGGATCGCCCACTTTAACCAACTTTGACCGAGCAATGACCTCAGCTACAAATTTGGAGGAGATGGACTCTTGTACTAGGATTCGGCTACCACTGTTGCAGCATTGACCCGCATTAAAGTAAATGCCATAGATGGCAGCGTCTACTGCGGCATCCCAATCGCAGTCTGCAAAAATAACTTGTGGGTTCTTGCCGCCCAGCTCCATAGATACTTTTTTCAAAGTGGCTGCTGATTTTGCAACCGCTGCTTTACCAATTGTGGTTGAGCCTGTGAACGACAGCATGTCAACATCTGCATGGGTCACCATGACTTCGCCTACGATACTGCCTTGGCCCACCAAAATATTCACCACGCCTGCAGGCACGCCTGCATCTATCAAAATTTGACCCAGCATGACGGTGGAACCTGAAGTAACCTCTGCGGGTTTAACTACAGCCGTACAGCCTGCTGCCAAGGCAAAAGGCAATTTTTGGCTAACGATTAAAAAAGGGAAATTCCATGGTGTGATCACGCTGACCACACCAATAGGGTCGCGCATTACCACGCCTAGCGTGTTTTCACCTAGCGTGTTGTAGCTGTCGCCATGCAGATTACGCGCTAACGTCGCAGCATATTGCCAAAGGTCTGCTGCTCCTTCCGCTTCGGCCAAAGATTGGGCTAGTGGTTTGCCATTTTCTAAAGTTTCAATTTCCGCAATAGAGTGCTTGCGTTCAAGTATAAGATCTGCCACATTGCGCAAAATTCGGGCCCGATCAGCGCCTTTCATGCGAGGCCAAGGGCCATGGTCAAATGCTTTGCGCGCTGCCGCGATTGCCAACATGGCGTCTGCTGTACCCGCTTGCGCATAGACCGCCACCAATTGATCATGCGCAGGAGATTTTCGCTGTAGTTGACTTCCATCTATAGCGTCTACCCATAGTCCATCAATCAGTAATTTTCCTTGAAATGGTGGGCGGCTAGATAAGTTTGCAGCGGTAAGTGGTAGTGTGCTCATAATAATCTTTATCAAATTTGAATTGCGAGTGTTGTTTGACAGCTTAAGTTAACGGCCTAGATAATTAGGTTTCCGCTTTTCACGGAAACTGTTGATACCTTCTGCGGCATCTTGGGTGCTGGCAGCCAACGCCCCAGCCATAGCCTCTAAAGTGGCCGCTGTGTCTTCGCCTGTAGATGCATTGATCAGCTGCTTGGTTAGTTGCATGGATACAGGCGCCTTGCTGGCCATTTCTTGTGCCAACTCATGTGCTCTCTTAAGTAAATTACTTGAATTGATAACTTCGTGTACCAAACCAGTTCTTAAGGCATCACCTGCATTGAGTCTTTGGCCACTTAAAGCCAAGTACTTTGCATGGCTCGCTCCAACCAAACGTACCAATCTTTGTGTCCCCGACCAGCCCGGGCAGGTTGCTATAGATGCCTCTGGCAGTGCAAATTGCGCTTCATCAGACGCTATGCGTACATCGCCCACAATAGCTAGCTCAAGACCACCTCCGAATGCATGTCCGTTGATGGCGCTAATGACCGGCTGGCGCAGCCGTGCCCACTGGTCAAATACTTGGTGTCCACGGCGCACCCAACGGCGCCACATGTCCAGCGGCTCATATGATGCCCACTCATGAATATCGGCTCCTACACAAAATGCTTTGCTACCTGACCCAGTCAAGATGACAACTCGCACCGCAGTGTCTGCCTCTAGTTCACGGGCGCACCCCTCTAGCTGGTCTAGCATCGCCGATGTCAGGGTATTGAGCTTGACAGGACGGTTCAAAGTCACTGTTGCAATCTCGCCACCGCGGGCCAAGTCAATCAATTTTTCAACCATGATTTACTTTCTGCCCTTTAAGCGTTAGCCCAAACGGCACATCACGGTACAGTGCTGCATCCATCAGACGCAGATTGGGGCTGACACGCAAAGCAATCTCTGCCTGGTCAAGCACATCGCGCTGCAGATCTATGCCAGGTGCAATTTCACTGACCACCAGTGCATCGTGTTCAAGGTCGATCACACAACGCTCAGTCACATAAGTAACTCTTTGGTTGCGTTGTCTTCCGATCACTCCACTGAAGGTAATGTGCTCCGAAGTTTTGACAAACTTTCGTGTTTTGCCTTCTTTAACAATAGTCAGCTTGCCGTCGCCCACCTGGAGCTCGGCACCCGCTGTGAAGAATCCGGAAAATACGATGTGACGTGCATGGGCTGATATATCTACAAATCCGCCGCAACCTGCAGTGAGGTACGGTTTGGCTCCCAGTTTGGATACATTGACACTGCCGTTTTCATCAACCTGCAAGAACGACAACAAGGTGGTGTCGAATCCAGCGCCTTGAAAATAGGTAAACTGGTGTGGCGAAGCCATGATGGCATCTGCATTAGATGCACAGCCAAATGCAAACCCCAGCAGTGGCATGCCGCCAACGGCACCTTGCTCGATTGTCCAAGTAACTTGTCCGTGCAAACCTTCTTCTAAAAGGACACGGGGCACGTTGGCTGATATGCCAAACCCCAGGTTTACAGCCGAGTCTTGGGCTAATTCCATAGCAGCTCTTCGCGCTATGACCTTCTCAGGTCCAAATGCTTGGAATTCAAATGAGTGCAGTGGCTGCGCAATCTCGCCACTGATGGCAGGGTCGTAAGGGGTTTGGGTAGTTTGCCATTGGTCTGGGTCCACCACAATGAAATCCACCAAATTGCAGGGTACGCGCACATCGTGCGGCCTTAGGCTGCCCGCTTTCACTACGCGCTTAACCTGCGCTATGACCATGCCGCCGTTGTTGCGCGCAGCAAGCGCTTGGTCTAAGCCCCCTAGCAGTGCGCCTTCGTGTTCGTAGGTTAAATTGCCATTTTCATCGGCTGTAGTTGCACGAATGATGGCCACATGGGGGGCAATGGCTGGAAAATAAAGCCACTCCTGGCCATCAAAATTCTCTTTACGCACGATGGGCTTTGCCGCTGCTGCTGCGTTCATGGCACAGCCCTGAAAAGCAGGGTCAACAAAGGTACCCATGCCAATCTTCGTAAGCACTCCTGGCCGTCTAGCGGCGGCATCGCGGTGCATGTCAAACAAAATCCCGCTGGGAATGTTGTACGCTTCTACTTGATTGTCCACCACCATACGCCATATGGCAGGCATAGGCATGGATGACGGCCCACTAGGGTAAGAGCCTGCCAGCACACGGCTGAGTAGGCCGGGCTTGGCAATATGGTCAATGCCTTTGATGCCATACATGTCACCTGCTGCGATAGGGTTCAGCGTGGTGAGGTTGGTAGGCGCTCCCTCTGCATCAAAACGCTCGCCTAGGGCTTGCAACACTTTGTCCGGACAACCCAAGCCACTGCTTGAACTGATGCTGACAACATCGTTATTTTTGATTAACTTGGCAGCCTGTGCTGCAGTAATGACCTTGTTTTTCACCCTGAACTCCGTTTACACCGAGACAGCCGCTATGGACTGGGCCTTGCCTGTGCGGCAGGCTTGAACTACTGCCAATGCAGCGGCCAGAGACCTGACACCGTCCAGTGCAGTAGCCGCAGGTGTTTGCTGGCCCAACATTGCTGCGCAGAACATGGCTACGCTGCGTTCATACAGGTTCTCGTGCTCTACCGCGATCGTTTGCTCTCCAGCTGCATTGCGCAACACAATCTCTCCCACAGCCTGCTGCGTCATCACATTGCGGCCAATGATGGTGCCGGCATCACCATGGTATTCAATGCCCGTATCGGCATGCTTGACAGTGAACGCATCGTGCAATTGCGCCAGCATGCCGTTGTCAAACCTTAGCACCGCCATGACGCCGTCTTCTAACCCTGCTTTTGCCAACGAGGCCGCTTGCGACATGGCTATCGCCTCTACCGGTTCTGCACCCAACGTAAAGCGCAGGGTGTCCACATCGTGTACGGTGATGTCCAATATCACACCCCCACCGGCCTGCGGCTTGTCGATCCGCCAGCCTTGCAAATGGGCTGGTAAGTTCACCGCATGAAAGACGCGGGCAAACAGCGGCTTGCCGATAGCACCGCTTTGTATTAACGATTGAATTTTTCTGTGTGTAGCTGCATTGCGTAAATGGTGGTTGGTAGCCATGATGACACCCGCTGCATTGCAGGCGCGAACCATCTCTAATGCGTGCTCAATATTCAGTGCCAAGGGTTTTTCACACAACACATGCTTGCCTGCTGCTGCTGCTGCCAGCACTTGGCCGTGGTGCAGTTCATTGGTCGTGCTTACATACACCACACTAACTGCTGGGTCTGCCAGCAGTGCTGCCAGATCACTGGTGGCGTTGGAAATGGCGTTTTCTTGGGCAAAAGCTTCTGCTCGCGATTGACTACTGCTGTGCACGGCCACGATATGGTGCCCGTTTTGCGCGCGAATGGCGGCGACCATGTGCTCGCGCGCTATGGTGCTCGCGCCTATAAGACCCCATCCGACTGATTTTTGTGTGCTCATTTGCGTCATTTCGACTAAACTATTTGGAACGATGTAATAGATTATTGGAACGTTCCAACTTTTAGTCAATTACTTTTTGATAAACTAGGGAAAACACCTAACTGCCATGAACGACAACCCAACTACCTCGCGTGCAATTACCATAGTGCAGGTCGCTGCAGAAGCTAATGTTTCCAAGTCGACAGTTTCTTTGGTGCTAAAAGGCAGCACTTTGATCAAGGGGGATACTGCACAACGGGTTCGCGCCGCTGCTGTCAAGCTGGGCTATGTGTACAACCGCCGCGCAGGTGAGCTTAGGGGCAACGCATCCAATGCGATAGGTGTCATCATCAATGACCTGATGAATCCATTTTTTGCTGAAATTCTTGTCGGTATTGAACGCAAGCTGGTAGAGGCAGGCTATGTAGTTTTAATGGCCCACACCAACGAGAGTGTGGAAATGCAAACGAAAGTTTTGATGTCTATGCGTGAGCAAAATGCAGCGGGTATTATGCTGTGCCCTGCGCTGAACACACCACGCACATTGCTCAAAACTATCGAGTCTTGGGGCATTCCGCTGGCTGTTTTTGTGCGTAACTTGGGGCCAGGCAATTATGATTTCGCTGGCTCGGACAATGAGCGTGGCGTGGCGCTGGCCACCACGCATTTGCTTAACGCAGGTCACACTAAGATCGCTTTTTTAGGCGGTCAAAAAGGTGTAGTTCAAAGCCAACGGCTCGCAGGCTACAAAGCAGCTTTAACCAAAAAACTTGTGGCCTTCGACCCCAACCTAGTGCTACCCGCCAAACCCAATCGACAGGGCGGCTATGACAGTATGAGCGCATTGCTGGACCAAAAGACAGGGGCCACTGCGGCGGTGTGTTACAACGATATTGTCGCATTTGGCGCTTTGTCTGCATTGGGTGAGCGTGGCCAGCGAGCGGGGCCAGACTTCGCACTGATTGGCTTTGACAATGTGCTGGACTCCGCCCATTCCAACCCACCGCTGAGTACGGTAGATATTCGACCTAGCGAGCTAGGAGAGCAATGCGCGCAGGTTTTATTGCATCGCATGAAAAATCCCCATGGTGAACGTCAACTTTATTTAGCCAAGCCAAGTTTGCTACTGCGCCAAACAGGTTGAGATCAGCATTCCTAGGCCTTGTAGCCGGGGCTGAGATGACTGAAGGCACAAGTAATCAATGGCCTCCTGACTGGTTTTGTCATCAACTACCAAGAACCAGATTGCGTTATTTGGTTTTCGACAGTGGTAGCGTGAGCTTTAGAACAACTACATCGCTGGCACTGGCAACCAGGGCCAAGTCACCCCCGTGTGCGCGGGCAATTTCACGCGCCAAGCTTAAGCCCAAACCATTGCCGTCAATACGGCGATTGTGCGCTGCATCGCGCCGGTAAAAGCGCTCAAAAAAACGGGCGCGATCATGCTCACTGATTTCACTGGTATTGTTAGAAAAAACCACCTCGACCCCTGACGGCAAAGCAAGGGCGGTCAGCTTGATCCAGCCCCGTGGGCTGCCATAGCGCACGGCATTGCTCAGCAAATTGTTAAACAATTGCACCAGCAATACCGCATCGCCTTGAACGACTAATTGCGGCGCAATCTGGCTTTGCATCTCTTGGCTTGTCTCCAGCATGTGTGCATCGGCAGTAATTTCGTCGAGCATAGTGCTCAGGTCAACAGGTGTGAGCTGCAAAAGCATTAACCCGGAATCAGCCTGCGACAATAACAGCAGCTTGCGTGTGATGGACGACAGACGGCCCACCTCGTCAAGCAGATCAATGAGTTCATTTTGCAATGCGGGTTGCTCAGATTTAGCCAAAGCCTGTTCAATGCGCCCTTGCAAAATAGTCAGTGGCGTTTTCAGCTCGTGCGCAGCATCAGCCGAGAAACGCGAGGCCTGTTGAAAGCTGGTTTCTAAGCGGGCCAGCATGGTGTTGTAAGCACCAATAAGCACCTTGAACTCGCGGTCTTCGCCGTGGCTGGGCATGCGCTGGTCGAGGGCTTTTTGGGTCACCACTTGCATTGCATCGCGCAATCGATTGACTGGTCGCATCGTTAACGCTGACAGCAACCAAGCACCCAGCGCAGTCAGTGCAAGCGCCAGAGGTATTACCATTTCCAGCGCCTGTTTGAGCGCACTGTGTACATCGTCCCGCGTGGCCACCAGGTCAGCAGCCACTAAGCTGCGCCCTGCATCAACCGTAAACCGTGCAGCCCGCCAGGCCTTGTCTTTAGCTTTAAACGAAGCAAGAGAGCAGGCACCTATTTGGTTGGGGCGATCCCATTGTGGTCGCCCTTTATCGTAGGGCGATTCGTTAGGTTGTAGGGGTTTGTTACCTAATAACGATAGCATGCCTTCTTTTGCGCGCAGCGCCGGTGGCCAAATTTGGTGGCCTAGCTCCCCCGCACTGCCAAAACCAACGGCGCTGCGCCACGCTGCGCCGTCTAATTCGTGCTCTGCTTGTCCTTTAACCAACAGGAAGTTCTGGCCCTCGGTGCGAACCTCAAATTGGATTAGAAGTTGATCAGGCGAAGTTAAATTGAGCTTGATTAAGATATCTGCAGCCAGACGCACCATGTCTTCGCCTCGCATCGGTTGCGTGGCAATGCGCTTGGCCTCCATGCACAGCCTTTGCTCAAGGCGCTCGGCTTCAAACGCAAGCACTCTGTTCCAACCCACCAACATAACCACTGTAATTACTGCGGTAACGATCAGCCCAGAAATAACAAAAAGGCGCGTGCGAAAAGAAATGGTCACGATTGCTTAAACCTATAACCCGTGCCTCGCACTGATTCGATGGGGGTTGCCGTATCTCTGGGCTCTTGCAGCGCGGCCACCTTGCCGCGGATGCGTTTGATACACACGTCCACCACATTGGTGCTGGGGTCGAAATCATAGCCCCACACGTGCTCTAAAATTTGGCTGCGGGTAAAAGTCTGGCCCGCAGAGCGCATTAAATACTCTAGCAGGCTAAATTCTCGGGTCGTCAATTCAATCGTTTGGCCGCTACAACTGGCTTGCCTGCTGATGCGGTCAAGCTTGAGCTGGCCTACCTGCAAGATGTTTTGGCGGTCGCCTGCCAAACGGCGCAGCAGCGCGTGAATGCGTGCGGCCAATTCCTCAACATAAAAGGGTTTGGTCAAATAATCATCAGCGCCCAGGTTCAGCCCCTCAATGCGGTCGCTTAGTGCGTTGCGCGCTGTCAGCAAAATAACCGGGGTGGCCACACCAGCACTGCGCAGTGCTTTAAGCACCGACAGGCCGTCCCTGCCCGGTAGCATCAGGTCCAACACGATGACATCGAAATTACCCTCTAGCCCTTTAGCAAGGCCTGTGTTGCCATCGTCACTATGGGTGACTTGCAAGCCACGCGCCTCTAAGCCTGCGCACACAAAGTCGGCAATTTTCTGTTCGTCTTCAACCAGCAAAACCCTCATGCAATTTACTTTTTAACTGGTGCTGGTGCTGCACTGGGTAGTGGTGGGCAGGTTGAACAATGGCATCGCAGTCTTTCTATTGCTTGCTAATGGGATCGGAATCCATATATTAAACACCCAAGCATGGCAGCACACATTACATTGTTGTCATATGGGCAACCATGCTTGCAGCTTTAATCGACTACAATTTAGCTATAACTGTCATAGCATAGTATGCAGCATTTCCTTGGGCGGTAAGCTGTTTTTGACATAGAAAAGCGCCTGTGCAAGATAAGCGCTTAATTGATGCCCTTATGGGCTTGAGTAATAAATAGCGATCAACAAATACCCAAGTTAAGGGCTACTTAGCCGCTACCACACGCACCATCTCTAGCGTCTTGTTGCTGTAACCCCATTCGTTGTCATACCAGCTCACCACTTTGACGAAGGTGCTGTCCAGAGCAATGCCTGCATCTGCATCAAACACGCTGGTGCAGCTCTCGCCTCTAAAGTCGCTGGCCACCACTTTGTCTTCGGTGTAGCCCAGCACGCCCTTCATGGCACCCAAACTTTGGGCTTTCATCTCAGCGCAGATCTCAGCGTAGGTGGCGGGTTTTTCCAGCTCTACGGTCAGGTCAATAACCGATACATCGCTGGTGGGCACACGAAACGACATGCCGGTGAGTTTTTTGTTCAGTTCAGGAATCACCACCCCCACGGCTTTGGCAGCGCCCGTGCTGGAGGGAATGATATTTTCTAAAATGCCACGTCCGCCGCGCCAGTCCTTGTTGCTTGGGCCGTCCACGGTTTTTTGTGTGGCAGTAGCCGCGTGCACGGTGGTCATCAAACCCCGCTTAATGCCCCATTTGTCGTTGAGCACTTTGGCCACGGGAGCCAAGCAGTTGGTGGTGCAGCTGGCATTGGACACAATCGCCTGGCCCGCGTAGGTTTTGTCGTTCACGCCGTAGACAAACATAGGGGTGTCGTCTTTGCTGGGCGCAGACAACACCACCTTTTTAGCGCCTGCATCCAAATGCTTTTGCGCAGTAACTTTGTCTAGGAACAAACCGGTAGATTCGACCACCACATCGGCGCCGACTTCGTTCCACTTTAAGGTGGACGGGTCGCGCTCTTGGGTGAGGCGAATACGCTTGCCGTTGACCACCAAGGTGCCGTCATCCACCGACACGTCGCCCTTGAACCGGCCGTGCACGCTGTCGTACTTGAGCATGTAGGCCAAGTAGTCGGGTTCCAGCAGGTCGTTGATACCGACAATCTCGATGTCTGAGAAGTTTTGAACCGCCGCGCGAAATACCATGCGCCCGATGCGGCCAAAGCCGTTGATGCCTACCTTGATGGTCATACCAGTTTCTCCGAAATATTGAAAATTAAATACGGCAGCCGAGTTGGCCTTTTTTCGCATTTTCAAAGTAGGTCAAATCGCCTGGGCAAGCTACTTTGGCTGCTGGCAGCGCAGTGTTGGCTTGGGCAGTGCAGGTGAAGGCCTGGGTTTTCTTGTTGACGCCGGGCTTGGCCAGCTTCCAGCCAGCGGGGCAAGTTTCAGCGGCCATGGCTTTGACTGGCGCTGCCGCTACGGGCGCTGCTGCTGCAGGCGCTGCAGCAGGTGCAGGTGCGGCTACGGGGGCAGCAGCAACCACTACGGTAGTTTTCATGTCTTTACCACTGCACTTGAGCGACGAACCAGCCTTGGTAGGCTCTACCGATATGGTGTAGGTGCCAGGCTTGGTGTAGGTATGGTTGCCAACGCGGGGCACATCGCTGGGGCTGGTAATGCGCTCGTTGCTGGTGGCACCGTCGCCCCATACAAAGAGCAAGCCGCAGTTGATATTGTCGCCTTTCACATCCAATGCGGCAGTCAGCTTGACAGACTCACCTACTTTGATTTGCGCTGGCTCGGCTTTGATGCCAGTTAAGGTTTGGGCTGACACAGCAGTAGCGCACAGGGCGATGAAGGCGGCGAGGATGTAATGGGTTTTCATGGTGATTTCCTTAGATTCGTTAATTAGCTGGGGTGGTTAAAAAAATACCTTGACAGCACGGCGGCTTATCTGCGCTGGCGTAAAACGGCTTGCACCGTTTGGGCCACATTATCGGGCGTAAAACCGAAGTGTTCAAAAAGCACCGGCGCTGGGGCTGACTCACCGAAGGTGTCGATGCCCACCACAGCCGCGCAGCCGTATTTCCACCAGCCGTCACTGCTGCCCATCTCTACCGCAATGCGCGGCATGCCCGCAGGCAACACCAGTTTTTTGTAAGCAGCAGTTTGTTTGTCAAAGGTGGTGGTGCTGGGCATGGACACCACGCGCACAGCAACTTTTTGGGCAGCCAGCAGCACTTGGGCTTTCAGGGCCAGTTGCACTTCAGAGCCGGTGGCGATGATGACGGCTTGGGCTTTTTTGTTAATGCCTACTTCGCTAGGCTCGGCCAGCACGTAGGCACCTTTGCTGATGTTGTCCAGGCCCGATGCGTCGGGCGCGGCTTTGGACGCAGCCTTGGGGGCGTACAAAATATTTTGCCGCGACAGCAACAGCGCGGTGGGCTTGGTTTGGTTTTGCAAAGCCACGGCCCATGCGACTGCGGTTTCTGCCGTATCGCCCGGGCGCCACACGTCCAGGTTAGGAATCAGGCGCAGGCTGGCGGCATGCTCTATGGACTGGTGCGTGGGGCCGTCTTCACCCAAACCAATGGAATCATGGGTAAACACATGCACCACGCGGCGCTTCATCAGCGCGGCCATGCGGATGGCGTTGCGGCTGTAGTCGCTAAAGGTCAAGAAAGTGCCGCCGTAAGGGATGAAGCCGCCGTGATGAACGGCGTGGCGCTGCACGGCGGCTTCATCCCCTACGGCGGCACCTTCCTGACCTTCAGCGACTACAGCCGCAACGCCATCCGCATGGCCGCGCTGATGAAGCGCCGGGT
>JAYSRE010000050.1:0-4815 GCA_043721235.1 Polaromonas sp.
GACAGCCGCGCAGCTGAGCGCACCGCCGGCCTGATCCCGTACAAGACTTACCCAGTCTCTTTGGAAGATAACCGCACAATTCGTCATTTCAAAAAAACGTCAAAACGGAAGTTTCATACCACCCGGTAAACTAGGCATGCCAGCAGAAATTTTGCCCATCTTCTCGCTGCTAACGGCCTCCGCTTTGCGCACAGCATCGTTGAAGGCGGCGGCGACTAAGTCTTCCAGCAGGTCTTTGTCGTCGGCTAGCAGGCCAGGGTCGATGGCGACACGCTTGACGTCGTGCTTGCAGGTCATAGTAACTTTGACCATGCCCGAGCCTGACTCTCCTGTGACCTCAATGTGGCCCAAATCGTCCTGGGCTTTTTTCATATTGTCTTGCATCGCCTGGGCCTGCTTCATCAGGCCTGCGAGTTGTCCTTTATTGAACATAGTGAAATCCTTTTAGTAGTTAGGGGATGGGAGTTTATTGGGCACGGAGTGCTGCAATACGTTGGACTTCTTTGGTTCTCAGTTCATTTTGCGCCCGAACCAAATCGTTGGCGCTTGCAACCATGGTTTGGTGGAATGAACCCGGCAAGTGCTCTGTGGGGTCATGAATTTTCTTAAATTAAAGGGGCGGTACACAATCAACTGTCAGACCGGTTTGATGCTGCCGGGCACAATTTTTGCGCCCCATTGGGTTTGCAGCTGGTGAACCAGCGGGTCGTTGGTAATGAGCTGTTCAGCCGCTAACTGGCGGGCATCTATTTTTGCCTGGTTGCGCTTAGACCATGAATCCACCACGGGGCCTAGTTCTACGGTAAGCACTTCTGCACGGCCTAGTGCAGAAAACGCAGCCTGCAGCTTATCGCGCGCCGCATCGGCTTTTAGTGAGGGCTGCTCTACCCGCAATGTAAGGTGCTGCGCGCCCTGCTCTATGCACTGGCTTTGCACTGCCAGCTCGCGCGTTAAGGCCACTACCGATTCGGCATCCAACAGCGCTTGCACCACCAGCAGCCAAGCCGCGTGCGCCGCGTTGGGCTCTTCAGGGGCTATGCGCTGCTCAGTGCGGCTGGTGGGCTGGCTTTGTTGGCGCAGGGGCACCGCTATCAAAGTGCTAGCTACATGTGCAGCATTTCCTTGGGCGATAGGCTTATTTGGTGCTGAAAGCTGGCTTTTTTGATCTTCTGCAGGGGCCGCATCGTAGGCAAAGGCGGCAAGTACCGCATCTTCGTCGTCCGCCGCATGGGCGCTCGGGGGCGAGACAACCAATGCGGCCAATGCAAGCTTAGGTTCAGGCACTGCAGGCACGGGCACGGGTGCTGGCATGTCAGGCGCAGCTGCTGGGGCCAGGGCAGCTGGCGCGCTAGCTGGCGCTGAATTCAGGCTTTTTTTTTCAGCCGTTTCGCTGGATGCTGCCAAGTCTGCCGAATCTGCTGGCACTGCTGACACTGTCAAAGCCACGCCAGCAGGGACATTGGCAGGTTTAAACCCCTTGGGCTTAAACGCCAGCAGGCGCAGCAGCGTCATCGTCAGGCCAGCGTATTCGTCGGGTGCCAGTCCCAGCTCGGCTCGGCCGTGGATGCACAGGCTGTAGAGCAACTGCGTCTCATCGGGCGGCATGATGCCCGCCAGGCGCGCGGTCTCTACAGCTTCGCTGTCGGTGCTGTCGTAGGCATCGGCCACGTTGTGCACCACCGCCATGCGCTGCAGCACACTGGCCATGTCTTCCAGGGTGCTGGCAGCGCTCAGGCCGTTGCTACGCAAGGCCTCAGATGTGTCCACCACCGTGCGGCCATCGCCGCGCGCCAGCGCCTCTATCAATCGGAACACGTAGGTGCGGTCTACCGCGCCCAGCATCTGGCGCACATTGGCCTCGGCCAGCACGCCGTTGCCAAAAGCAATGGCTTGGTCGGTCAGGCTCAGGGCATCGCGCATCGATCCGCGTGCGGCGCGCGACAGCAGGCGCAGCGAGGCGTCGTCGGCGGTCACCTGCTCGGTGCCCATCAGCTGCACCAAATGCCCGTGGATGGTCTCGGGTGCCATGGGCCGCAGGTTAAATTGCAGGCAGCGCGACAGAACCGTGACGGGCACTTTTTGCGGGTCGGTGGTAGCCAAAACAAACTTCAGGTACTCGGGCGGCTCTTCCAGTGTTTTAAGCATGGCGTTAAACGCCGTGTTGGTCAGCATGTGCACCTCGTCAATCATGAAGACCTTAAAGCGGCCCTGCACGGGCTTGTACACCGCCTGCTCCAGCAGCTGCTGCACTTCGTCTACGCCCCGGTTGCTGGCAGCGTCCAGCTCGGTGTAGTCAATAAACCGGCCACTGTCAATAGCAGTGCAGGCCGCGCACATGCCGCAAGGGCTGGCGGTAATACCGCCCTGCCCGTCAGCGCCCAAGCAGTTAAGCGATTTGGCCAAAATGCGCGACACCGTCGTTTTGCCCACGCCGCGTGTACCGGTAAACAGGTAGGCATGGTGCAGGCGCTGGGTGGTTAGCGCATTCGACAAAGCCTGAACAACATGCGCTTGCCCTACCATTTCGGCGAACGATTTTGGACGGTATTTACGGGCTAGCACCAAATAAGACATAGGGTGATTCTATCTTGCGCTTAAGGCTGCCTGGCCCCGTGCGCTAGCCGCCTTGCAAACAGCCTTGCGCCCAACAACCCTACCCATACAAACTCGCAAACACGATCTATTTGCTACATAAATAATAGCTACTAATCTAGCATTTTCTTGGGCGACAGCCCTTAAACACCCTAAAAATGCCGTCTTTTAGCGTTTTTGAGGCCCGCCCATAGCTGCTGGGCTACAATATGTGCTGCTAGGAGAGGTGGATGAGCGGTTTAAGTCACACGCCTGGAAAGCGTGCGAAGGGTAAAACTTTCCGCGGGTTCGAATCCCGCCTTCTCCGCCAAATACAAGCCCTGAATTCCTGTGAGTTCAGGGCTTTTTTGTTGTGTATTGCCTGTATTTTCGGCCCACCCTGCTGTGCGCCAACGCCTTGGAGAATTAGCCCATGAACCGTGTTTTTAACTTCAGCGCAGGCCCTGCCATGCTGCCCCACAGCGTGCTGCAAACGGCAGCGACTGACATGCTGGACTGGCACGGCAGCGGCATGTCGGTGATGGAGATGAGCCACCGCGGTAAAGAGTTCATCAGCATTTACGAACACGCTGTGGCTGACCTGCGCGAACTGCTCAACATGCCTGCCAACTACAAAATCATCTTTTTGCAAGGTGGCGGCCTGGGCGAAAACGCCATCGTGCCGATGAACATGCTGCGCGGCAAAAGCAGTATTGACTTTGTGCTAACCGGCGAATGGTCTAAAAAGTCTGCCCAGCAAGCACGCAAATTTGCCACCGCCCACATCGCAGCTACCGCAGAGTCCACCAGCTTCACCACCATCCCAGACCGCGCCACCTGGCAGCTGCACAAAGATGCCGCCTATGTGCACCTGTGCATGAACGAAACCATTGGCGGCGTAGAGTTTCATGACATTCCCGACGTAGGCGATGTGCCCTTGGTGGGGGATGTGTCGTCCACCATCCTTTCGCGCCCGCTGGACCTGTCTAAATTCGGCCTGGTGTTTGGCGGTGCGCAAAAAAACATTGGCCCTGCAGGCCTGACCATCGTGATCGTGCGCGAAGATTTAATCGGCCAGGCCACGCCGTACACACCCGATGTGTTTGACTACGCCCTCCAGGCCAGTAGCAACTCGATGTACAACACGCCGCCCACCTATGCCATCTACATCGCAGGCTTGGTGTTCCAGTGGCTCAAAGCGCAAGGTGGCGTGCCTGCCATGGAAAAACAAAACATTGCCAAAGCCAAGCTGCTGTATGGCGCGCTGGATGCCAGCGACTTTTACGTTACCAAAGTCGCCAAAGACTGCCGTTCACGCATGAACGTGCCCTTCTTTTTGCGCGACGAAACACTCAACGCCGCGTTCCTTGAAGGGGCCAACGCGCGCCACCTGTTGCAGCTCAAAGGCCACCGCGTGGTGGGCGGCATGCGCGCCAGTATCTACAACGCCATGCCGATCGAAGGTGTGCAGGCCTTGGTTGATTATTTGGCTGAGTTTGAGAAAGCCAAAGGCTAGATTGCGGTTGGAACCTTGCAGTACTACTTAATAATTAGTGCCTGCCATGTTGGCTGTCAATTAATTTTTGTAAGCCGCCAAAATGACCCAATCCCCTTAAGCGTGTGTGTGATTTGGCAGCCACTAAAACCGGTGTTTCAGTGAGATTACCGTCAAATTTAGCGTTCACAAAGCATCTCAAAACCCCACAGCCGCTTTTCTACACCGTATTTGATTTAGTATCTATACGTATATTTGTACGGTGGTAAATACTAAAGGTTTATATGGCGGAAACCCATGCTGTAGCGCCCACACTCAGGTCTAGCGACGTGCTGGAGCATGCGCTGCTGTCTGCATGGGCAGAAGTATCGGGCACAGGCCTGTGTGTCGTAGACGATGCCTTTGCGGTAGTGATGGTGAACCCAGCGGCCTGCACTTTGCTGGGCATCGACGCGGCCACCGTGCTCAATGGCCCACTGACTGCAGCGCTGGCCCATCTGGATGCCAGCGCCCATCTTATGCCATGGATCGACAGCACCGACCCGCAAGGCCAGCAGCACGTTACCAAGTCCAGCCCGCACGGCCAGCAACAGCTGCTGCTTAAGCTGCGCGGCCTGCGCATAGCCACTGGTGCGCAGTTCACCATGCTGTCCATCACCGACCTGACCGCCGTCTTGGCTACCCAAAAACTCGAAGAGCAACGCCGCCAGTGGCAGGCGCTTAATGCGGGCGTGGTGGTATCAGACGCT
>JAYSRE010000051.1:0-1927 GCA_043721235.1 Polaromonas sp.
TTGCCAAAGTGGAAGCGCGAAACATTTTTCAACGCACGAATTCAAACCGCGAGCCGGGGCGACGTGCTGCAAGCCGCCAATCCAGTGGTGCTGTTCGTAGACACCTTCAACGGCTACTTTGAATCTGAAAACGCTTTTGCTGCTTTTCATGTGCTGAAAGCAGCAGGTTACACAGTGCATGTGGCCAGCAAAACCGCACCAGATGGCAAAGCCCTGTGCTGCGGCAGAACTTATCTGGCCAGCGGCATGGTAAACAAGGCCAAAGTCAAAGCAACAGAGCTGGTAAACACCCTGCTCCACTTTGCCGAAAAAGGCATTGCCATTGTTGGGCTCGAACCCTCCTGCCTGCTGACCTTGCGCGATGAGGCACTAAACATGGGTCTGGGCGAAGCCGCCGTGACCGTCAGCCAGCATGCGCTGTTGTTTGAGGAGTTTTTGGCACGTGAAGCCGCAGCGGGCAAGCTCGAAGTACTCAAAGCCAGGCTCAAACCCACCACACAGCCCATCCTGTTGCACGGGCATTGCCACCAAAAAGCATTTGGTGCCGTCAGCCCCATCATGGATGTGCTCAAACTGATTCCGGGTGCGCAACCCGAGCTGATTGAATCAAGCTGTTGCGGCATGGCAGGCAGCTTTGGCTACGAGGCCAGTCACTACGAGGTGTCCATGCAAATGGCCGAGCTGAGCCTGCTACCGGCAGTGCGCGGGCAACCCTTGTCAATAGTGGTGGCCGACGGCACCAGTTGCCGACATCAGATCAAGGGCGGTGCGCAACGTGAGGCGATTCATGTGGCGTTGCTGCTGGCGCGGCAACTCGACCAAAACAAGGTAACCTAGCTACATGCTACTTTTTTAATAGCATGTAGCTCCCGTAAACGCTGCCGTAGAGGCCTTTTTTACCCGTATTAAGCGCGCCTGGAGGCCCACACCCAAAGCCAGATACCACCAGCAATCATGGGCACGCACAGCCACTGCCCCATGCTCATGCCCAGCGCCAGAATGCCCAAAAAGTTGTCGGGCTCTCGGAAAAACTCGGCAATAAAACGAAACACACCGTAGCCGAACAGGAATGCACCCGACACCTGCCCCAGCTTGCGGGGCTTGCGGGCATACAGCCAAAGCAGCACAAAAAGCAGCAGGCCTTCAAGTAAAAACTGGTAGATCTGCGACGGATGCCGTGGCTCAAAAGACCCGCTGGTGCGAAACACCATGCCCCAGGGCAAATCTGGCGAACTAAAACGGCCCCACAACTCACCGTTGATAAAGTTGCCAACTCGCCCCGCAGCCAGCCCGGTCGGCACGCAAGGTGCAATGAAGTCCATCACCTGCAGCCAGGGCCGCTGGCGGGTGCGCGCAAACCACCACTGTGACGCCAGCACGCCCAGCATGCCGCCATGAAAGCTCATGCCGCCCTGCCAGACATAAAGAATCTCCAGCGGATGCGACAGGTAGTAGCCAGGCTTGTAAAACAGGCAATAGCCAATGCGCCCGCCAATCACCACGCCCATCACGCCCATGAATAAAATATCTTCAATGTCTCGGCGCGACCAGGCACCCGGCCCAGTGATGGACGCATACGGCTCATGCTTCAAACGCCGGGTAGCCAGAAAATAAAAAAGGCCAAAGGCAGCCAGGTAGGTCAAGCCATACCAATGGATGGCCAATGGGCCAATTTGCAGGGCAACGGGTTCGATGTAGGGGTGAATAAGCATGGCAGTATTTTGCACGTAACCAAAGACACTGCCCGCCGGGCTTTGCCGCAGCCCGGCACCACAGCATGGCCCGGGGCAAGGAAATACAATCTAAAGCGTTGACAACAAACCCTCAAGAAACCCTCAAGAGACCCCCATGGAAACAAAAACCATCGTTCTTAATCCCCGCAGCAAAAACATCACCGAAGGCAAATCCCGCGCGCCCAACCGCTCTA
>JAYSRE010000052.1:0-13358 GCA_043721235.1 Polaromonas sp.
GCTAAAGGGATCTGGTGTTTCGTTTTCTTTGGGCCTACACGGCCGCAATACCGGTGTTCTTTGGCTGTGAGGGCCGGGCAGCCAGTCGTACCATGCCAACGCTCCGCCCCAGGCCGGGGCCACACCTACTTCGGCATAGTCGTCTCGCAGCACGATCAAGGCCTGGCCGTGGCTGCCACTCATGGTGCAATCTTGACCATGTTGGGGGCAAGTCCAGGTATGTCACACCTAAGCGCCCACAACGATCCCGCTAGTCTTTCCCCCGAGTGGTGCAGTACAGCTGCAGAAGTTATAAATAAAGTTTGTAAGTCAGGGCCACCAAAACATGCTGACGTGATGTCTTGCACTGGCAAGCGAACTATGCGGTCTATGCTGCCATTGGGCGCCACCCGCACTACGCTGGCGCCACCAAATCGGCAGTTCCACAGGTAGCCATCAGCGTCCATGGCTGACCCATCTGGCAAACCTTCGCCATAGCCAATGAAAAAATCTCTGCGTTGCCCTAGCGCTGCTTTGCGGGCATCAAATGTATAAGCCCATACTGCGTTGGCTAATGTGTCAGCGGTGTAGAAAGTGCCTCCATCCGGGCTCCAGCACACTGTGTTTGAAATGCCCAGGCCGCTAATGTGCTCGCTGACCTGCCCGCTAGGGCTAACGCAGTACATCACACCATCGGTACCCCCTGCGCTTGTCAAGTCGCCGTTGGGCAGCAGGTTGTTGCGCATGGACCCTACCCAAAAGTTACCCAAAGGGTCAGCCCGCCCATCATTTAAGCGCACACCGGGATAGGCAGGCAACACAAAACCGTGCTCAACACGACGGTCAGTTGTGGGCCACCACCATATGAGGCGCGACCCTAGCGCCACAAGCCAGCGCCCCGGCTCACTGCTTAGTGACAGCGCAACGACGGGTTCATCAAATGTCCAAGTGCGAAAAGTTTCGTCGGCAACCGCAAATTGATGCACTAAAAATCGGCATACATCAGTCCAGTACACGCTACCGTCGGTTGGCGACCACACCGGACTCTCACCCACTTGATCGCCAGCCGCTACGGTGCAGCGCAGATCTGCCTCGGCCATGGTTACGCCTCTACCAACCACCATCTATTGCTAAATTCTGCCCGGTAATCATGTCTGAAGCTGGCGAGCAAAGAAACAAAACCAAGTCTGCAATGTGGTCAGGTTGGATGCGTGACTTGATACACTGGTTCTCAATAATCCAGTCGTTGTATTGCTGCAGTCGATCGCCAAACACACGTACTTCTGCATCCGATACCACAGCGCCTGGCGACACAGCGTTAACTCGGACTCCGTGAGGCCCAAGCTCCCGTGCTAGTGATTTGGTAAGCCCCAGCATTGCACCTTTAGACGCAACATAAGGAACGTACCCGTCCCATCGACCATTCAGTGTCAAGGAGCAAAAGTTAACAATTTTGCCGTAGCCCTTTCGTTTCATAGCGGGCGCACAAGCTTGCGTCAGCGCAAACGCAGCAGAAGAATTCACGCGAATCTGGTCCTCGTATTCTTGCAATGAAAATTCTTCAAAAGGACGGTTAATAATCAGCGCGGCATTGTTAACCAGTACGTCAATGTCCAGTTCGGCAAACCGCGCCCTGGAATCGGCAAGCAAACCCAAGTCCTGCCCGATGTACTTTGCTGACCCGAGCTGCGCTGCAAATTTCTCGCCCTCAGACGCGAAATTTGGACGGTCAACCAGGTACAACTGAGCACTCGCTTGGGCAAATGCCGTTGCCTGTGCTCTTCCCAACGAACCTAGTGCACCCGTAAGCAATACGGTTTTTCCGGCTAACGTCACAGCTGTTTTCATAAGCTGATTTCTTTCCAAAAAATTCGAATCATGCACCTAATTTAGCGTGAATTTCATCGATTGAAGTACTGCTTTTAGGTGTGTCCAAAACTTTTGCGCCGCGCGCCATCATCACAATGCGGTCACATATAGGATAGACATGGTAAATATTATGGCTAATGAAGATCACTGTAACGCCCTGCTCTTTAAGTTGGCGCACAAAGTCTAGCACCCGGTTAATCTCTTTCACAGCCAGATGGTTGGTTGGCTCATCCAAGATCATGACTTTGGACTTGAAATACATTGCCCGAGCAATAGCCACACCTTGGCGCTGCCCTCCAGAAAGCTCGCCAATAATTGCGTCAGGGGAGCGTGCCTCTTGGCCCACAAGCGCCAACGCACGCGTCGCTTCAGAGCGCATTTTGCTGTGGTCAATCCAACCTAACCCGCCCACACGAAACGACACAATTTCGCGCCCCAGGAAAATATTGCGCGCTATGCTCAATGTCTGAACCATAGCCGTATGCTGGTATATCGTCTCAATGCCAAGGTCAATCGCCTTGCGAGTGGAGTCAATCTTGACCACTTGACCATCTACTTTAATTTCTCCGGCATCCGGTGGATGCGCGCCTGAAAGAATATTAATCAATGTGGACTTGCCAGCGCCGTTGTCTCCCACCAGGCCGATAATTTCTCCCTGGTAGATATTTAAGTCCACCAGTTTCAGGGCGTGAACCCCTGCATACCATTTGTCGAGTCCACGGCAGGATATAACGGGAATACGCTGCGAATTTTCTTCGGACATATTTACTTTATCCCCTCAGTTACCTTGACTTCAATTTTAATTTTTCGCGCCCATTGGCGTATCTGGGTATTAAAAATCACAGCAACAATCAGCAGCGCACCCACAGCAAATTTAAACCAATTGGAATCTACACGGGCAACGATCAAACCGACATCAATCGACCGAATGATGGCAGTACCAACGATAGCACCAACTACGGTTCCTATACCGCCTTGCAAAGAAGCCCCACCAATGACGGTGGCTGCCAAAGCCTCCAGCTCTGCACCGTCACCAGAACTAGGCGTGGCAGTTGCCATGCGCAAAGCCACTAAAATTCCAGATAAGCCTGCCAGCACAGAACACATCATGAACGTGAGCAATTTGACACGGTCTGTTTTGACTCCTACACAATGCGTGGAGCCCTCGTCACCGCCTGTTGCATACATCCAATTGCCGAAGTTGGTTTTACTTAGCAAAATAGCTGCAAGCACCGCTACAAACCCAAATATCCAAAGCGGCAAGCTCAGTCCCAAAATAGCTGTTTGGGACAATAAAATGGGAGCCTGCGCCGGGGTTGGCGGCGGGAAGCCGTCGGTAACCACTACGGCCAGACTACGCACCACAAAGAGCATGCCCAGTGTTGTAACAAACGAATGGATTTTAAATTTCAAAGTAATCCATCCATTGAGGTAACCGATGCCCGCCGCTACGGCCAGCGCAAGTGGTATAGCTACCCAAGGGCCAACGCCAAAGTTAAGCAACCTACTGCCCTGGTTCATCATCTCAAACATGAGTACGGGTGTGAGCGCCGACAATGATCCTACGGAGAGATCAAATTCTTTGACGATCAGTAAAAGTGTGACGCCGATCGTGATGAGTCCCAACTCAGGAAGTACGCTCAGCAAATTTCGAAAGTTGTTTTCGTTGATAAAAGTCCAGGCTTGGCCTTCTGTGAAACGCGGCAGTATCTCAAAGAATAACGTCAACGCGATGAGCATCAGCAAGGCCCCCATCTCGGGCCTGGAAAAAACGGATTGAAATAGTTTGCGCATAGTTGCCTTGCGTTAAAAGTAGAGGCGAATCGGTACGCTTCGCCCAAGACTTCTGGCTAACTAGCGCAAGCCTTTGCCAGACAGCTCACGCACAGAGGTAACGTCTTTTTTCGTAATGATGCTGTTACCGGTATTGACATCCCAGGCGGACAGTTTGTATTGCTTCATCAAAGCAATCTGGGCCACTGGCAAGTAGCCCTGCAGGTACGGTTGCTGGTCTACAGTGCCTTGAATATAGCCCTCTTCCATGCGGTCAAGCACAGCAGGCACCAGATCAAATCCAGCTAAGGTTATTTTTCCAGGTGGCACGTTTTTTAGCTTCAGTGCCTGTGCTACACCTGCTTCCCAAAAGCCTGTGTCAAAGTAGGCGTTGGTTTTTGGGGTTTTGTCCAGATAAGCTGTTACGCGCTGGGTAGTGATGTTTAAGTCTGTGCCCGAGTCAATCCTCTCATAGGTCAATGGACGGGTTGGATTCTTTTCCTTAAATTCATCCAGTGCCTTCATTACGCCTTTGCCGCGCGATTCCGACCAGTTTTGACCGGGTGCAGAAATCCCAACCAACACGTGAATTGGCCCCGTTGGAGGGTAATACTGCTCCATAGATTTTTCTAAAGCGTAGCCCGCATCTACAAAACTCTGTCCAACGAATGCCAAGCGTTTATTACCGTCAGCACCCTCGGTGTCATCTACGTTGAATGCGAGCACGGTGATGCCTTGCTTAACGGCATCTTCAACAGGCTGGTCGTAGGCCTTATTGTCAGTGATGGTGACGACAATGGCATCCACCTTTTGAGCCACCGATGTTTGGAAGTTGCGCAACTGATTTGCTGTGTCACCTTCTTTCTGGGCGAATATAAACTGGCAGTCGGCTTTATAAAGCTTGCACGCATCCTCCATGCCCCGCTTCACAGGTTGCCAAAATGCGTTGGTAGACGAGGAGTGCACTACCATATTGATGCGCAATTTGCTTTGCGCCCAGGCAGAGGACCCAGCGGTGACGAGTGATACGGCAACAGCAATTGAAATGATGGAAAGTTTCATTTAAATAATCTCCTAAGTTGTAAGTTGGGTGAACGGCTATGCCGTATGTTTACTTTGTCCTAGCGCTTTACCAACCCAGTGAAGAACACGTCTGCTCTTGCACTGCGTCAATTCATTCAACAAGGCTGCGCAAACTTCCTTGCTGACAATTATTTGTAACTTCAGGCTTTCGTTACGCGTGATTCAACCGTCATGACCTTGCGAATGTCCGGAACCAATTCCAAGCCAAGACCCGGCCCTGGGGGCACGGTGATATAGCCGTTTTTCACTTCGGGCAGCGCTGTAACCGCGTCTTTGTACCAGCCGTTATAAAAAGCTCTCACAGACTCCTGAATAAGCGCGTTGGGAGCATTCAGAGACAAGTGCGTGGAGGCAGTGAGAACTACCGGGCCAGTACAGTCGTGTGGTGCCACTGGCAAGTGCCACGCCTCTGCCATGCTGGCGATCTTGCGAGCCTCTGACAGGCCTCCACACCAAGAAATGTCCAGCATCACCACGCCTACCGCATCGGTGCGCAGCAAGTCTAGAAAACTGCCCCGCATGGCCAATGTTTCTGATACGCAAAGGGGTGCCTTGCTGCGGTCTGCGTAGCGCTTAAATCCACTCATGCTGTCAAGCTTCATGGGGTCTTCATGCCAGAAAGTATCGAACTGGGCTAAACGGTCGGCTATTTGCAGCGCTGGCGGTAGAGTCCACAAGGAATGAAATTCCACCATGATGTCCATCTTGTTGCCGACAGCTTGGCGTATTTTGCGAAAAGGCTCCAGCCCTTTTTCAAGGTCGGGGCCAGAAATGTAAAGGCCGTCGCTAGATTCCGCATAAGGGTCAAACGGCCATATTTTCATGGCGGTAATGCCTGATTCCAGCAGATCCAAGGCCAATTCGTCAGCATGGTTCAAAAACGCATTGAGATCGTCGTAACGCCCCGGCTTAGATGTTGATAGCCCCCAATTACCCACAGACTGCTGCTTAGTTGAGCGCACATAGTCACTGCCAGCGCATGTGTTGTAGGTGCGAATGCGCTCACGGGTCTGGCCTCCTAGCAACTGGCATATGGGCTGGCCTGTAAGCTTGCCAAAAATGTCCCACAGGGCGATGTCGATAGCAGAATTACCGCGCACCTCAGCCCCAGAGCTGCGAAACCCAAGATACCCCACCAGATCTTTGGCAATACGGTCTATTTGGAGCGGATTTTTGCCCAATAGCTTGTGAACAGCCCATTCATGGATGTAAGCCTCAGCAGAGGCTGCACCATAAAAGGTTTCACCCAGCCCTGTAATTCCTTCATCTGTATGAATTTGAACCCACAGCACATTGGGGTGTTCTTTGGGGCGCAGAGTTTCGATGCTGGTAATTTTCACCGTACCTCCTCAGTACATTGTTTCGAAGTATTTGCACACTTATTTAAATAAATGCTAAACCTGTAGGACAGGATTGTACTTATTTGTACGAATAATGCAAGATCTTTAATGTATTTTGACGTTTTAGTTGCTTTGTAACGGCGTTTTGCGTGAAGGCGTATTTTTAGCAGGCGCAGCTGCTAGCAGCATCCCGGCACGCGGGGTGAGGCAACATGGCCAGGTAATGTAGCCAGGTATTGTAGGCAGGTAAAGTCGTCTAGGCTAATAGGCGCTTGCCCGTCAGTAGATGGGGGTCAGGCTACGCCAGCTGAGATGAGCGACTGAACGGTATTATCAAAATGCAATGCCATGGCCTGCTCAGCAGCATTGGCATCCTGATTTCGAATCGCATCGACAATAGCGTCGTGCATATTGAAGATTGCATCACGCATAGATTCGTTAGGGCGGCTGTTCCAACCGATTGGGCAAGTTTTCTGCATCACCAGCTGAAAAGACTCAATCAACATTGTGTACAAAGGATTGCCGGTAGCCTCAGCAATGGCGACGTGAAAATCTATGTCTGCAGCCGTCTGATTTACGAGGTCGCCACGGGCAATTCGCATGCGCTTGGCAGCATCGGCAATTTTCACCAGGCTCTGATCGCTTCGCCTCAAGGCGGCTATGCGTGCCGTACGCATCTCCAAAGTGCGGCGAAGGTCCAGTGTCTGCTGAACGCTGACTTGCATGGTTTCTACAGCGTTGTTGACAAGCATGGCCATGACTTCTCCGTTGAGCCGCCCTACTCTGGCGCGTTTGCCAACAGCAGTTTCTAAAATCCCCAAGGCTTCTAGCGCTTTAAAGGCCTCTCTGACAGAGCCTCGGGCAACGTTAAACTCTTTTGCAAATTCATTTTCGCTTGGCATCTGATCAGCCGGGCGCAGCTTGCCGTCATGAATACGGCGCACCACATGCGACACCATGGCATTGAGCCCACTTGCGTTTTTAGTAATCGTCATTTTTTGCCCATTAGTAGCTGTAGCTTGTCCTACAGCTTTCAATTATTTTAAATCAGTTCAAACGCAATGAAAATACTTGGGCTCAGCGTACTCGCTTTAATCAAAGGCTACCTCCAGACGAGACAACGGTGCGTCAAAGTCTGCTGCCCAAGTTTGGCCCGCGGCCACAGGCCAGGCATCCGTCCAGGTACCGGTGGTAATCACGTCACCTGCTTGCAGGCTGGGCGCACCGGGGCACTGGGCTAGCTCGCGTGCAAAGTGCAGCAGCGCTTGCAGTGGGTCGCCCAGCACGGCTGCGCCTGCGCCGCTGTCTACGACTCTAGCGTCTTGACTCAGGCGCACGGTGGCGGCGGCCAGCGCTGCCCCTAGTGCTTGTGCGTTTGGGGCTAGACTGAGCACGGGCTGCTTTTTACCCACCAGCAGGCGGGCATGCAGCGCACCATCGGCCACCACGTCAGGGGCCGCAAACGTCCAGTCGATTTGGTGCGACTGCACAATTTCAAAGCCGGGGGCTGCCCAGTCTAGGCAGTTAAACAGCTCGTCCAGCGTAGCATGGGCCGGCGGCGTGGCGCGCAGGCCAAACACGGTTTCGGGCTCGATGCGTGGCTGGCTGATGCCCTTAAGATTGATGCTGCCCTGCTCCTGGCAAAAGCTCAGTGTGGTGTTGTAAATGCTGCCCCACACTGGCGCAGCTACGTTGTAGCGCGGCCAAATGCTGCGGTTGGTAAAACCAATTTTGTAGCCACAGGGCACCTCGCCGCGAGCGGCGCGCAGGGCGCGCAGGGCCAATGCGCGCTGGTAAGCGGTGGGTATGTCCAGGTCAGTCAGCGCAGGCCACAGCAGGGCGCTGTCGTAGTGGGCTAGTAAATCAGCGGGATGCATGGTCGGTTACCTTAAAACTGTATCTTGTCATATGGTTGCAAACAGCGTGTTGACTTATGCAGACGAATGACTGAATTCATTTCAAAGCCTGCAGCCAGCCTCCGTACAATCTGGGCCATGACAATTCTTGAGCTGATTGAACAAAGTGCTGCCCAGCTGGAGGCTGCAGGCGTGGGCTACGGCCACGGCACTACCAATGCATTTGACGAGGCCGCTTGGCTGGTACTGTGGGCACTCAAACTGCCTGTCGATGACCTAGATTCAGTACAAAACAGACCGCTCGCCCAAGGAAATGCTGAACAAGTAGCTATTATTTTAAGAGCACGTATCAGTACGCGAAAACCAGCGGCTTACCTTACGCAAGAGGCTTGGCTGCAAGGCGTACCCTTTTATGTAGACGAGCGCGTCATTGTGCCGCGCAGCTTTATTGCCGAGCTGCTGGCTGATGGAAGCATAGACCCTTGGCTGGGCGAACACACACGCCGTGTGCTGGACCTGTGCACCGGCAACGGCAGCTTGGCTGTGCTGGCGGCCATGGCCTACCCCGACGTTACTGTAGATGCCGCTGACATTAGCCTAGATGCACTGGCGGTGGCGCAAATTAACATCGACAAGCACCAGCTGGGCCAGCGCATTAAAACCATCACCAGCGATGGGCTGGCCCAGTGCGCAGGCCCTTACGACTTGGTGCTGTGCAACCCACCGTATGTCAACAGCGCCAGCATGTCGGTTTTGCCAGCGGAGTATTTAGCCGAGCCGCGCATAGCATTGGCTGGTGGCAGCGATGGCATGGATTTTATTAGGCCTTTGCTGCGCGATGTGACTTTGCGTATGGCTGCGCATGGCGTGCTGGTGTTAGAAATTGGCAACGAACGCGTGTATTTTGAAAGCGCATTTCCCACATTAGAGACCATGTGGCTAGACACATCCGCCGGGGAAGACTGTGTGCTTTTGCTGACGCAAGAAGCCCTGTTAAAGGTATTTAAGCCGCAGACAGCACTCTGATCGTGACAAACCGCACGAGTGGAGTGGCGCGCCTAGTACATAAAGACTAGGCAAAAGGTAGAATATGTTTCCGTTGGTGACATGCCGATACAAAGCTTGGCATATAAACAAAACACATGGTTGACCGTGCATTAATTGCTAAGAAGTTAGGTCGTTACGACATCATTCGCGTGCTGGGCAAAGGCGCGATGGGTGTAGTTTATGAAGCGCGCGATCCTAATTTAAACCGCAAAGTAGCCATTAAAACTGTGCGCTTGGACAGCTTGTCCAAAGAAGAAGCAGCCGATTACGAGCTGCGCTTTCGCACAGAGGCGCACTCTGCCGCTCGCCTACAGCACCCCAATATTGTCAGCGTATACGACCACGACCGTGATGGCTCCATGCCATTTTTGGTAATGGAGTTTGTCAAGGGCGAAGACCTCAAACACTACCTTGATGCTGGCCAGCGCTACACGCTAGAGCAGTCAGTACGCATGGTGCGTGACCTGTTGGCCGCACTCGACTATGCCCACCAAAACAAAATTGTCCACCGCGATATTAAACCTGCCAACCTGCTGATAGAAGCCGATGGCCGCGTAAAGCTCACTGACTTTGGCGTGGCCCGCATCCAAGACTCTGGCGAAGCCACCCGCACCCAAGGCGGCATGGTGGGCACGCTAAAGTACATGTCACCAGAGCAGGTAGAGGGAAAAATCGTTGATGCATCTTCCGATATGTTCTCTGCGGGCATTGTGCTGTACCAGTTGCTTACCGACCGCCGCCCTTTTGATGGGGACAGCTATTTTTCTATCGTTAACCAAATTACCAACCAGCATCCCCCGGCACCCAGCAGCATCAACCGCATGCTTACTAGTGCCATTGATGCCGTAGTTGCCCGTGCACTGGCCAAAGACAAAAAGCAGCGCTTTGCTACTGCACAAGATTTCTCCTCTGCGCTACAAGCCGCCGCCCGCCGCACTGACCCCACCATCACACCGTCGGCCAACCCCTACAAAATTATTGAACAGCAAAGCACAGGCGCGCACGAGCGCAGCGGCTCCAGCGCCACCACCCACAGCAGCTCGCTGAGCAACAGCGGCAGCACCATCACCCAAGAACTTGAGCTGGTGTACTGGAAAGATGTAAAAGAGAGTGACGATGCCCCCGACCTGGAGGGGTTTTTAAGCCGCTTTCCTGAGGGCGTCTACGCTGACTTGGCCAAACGCCGCCTTAAGCGCATAGCCGATGCCAGAGCAGCTGCTGGGCAAAGCTTGTACGAAAACACTTTGATTGCGCCGCCACTTCCAGCTACGCAAGCCGTTGGCACAGATGCGGCTAAAGACACTGCCCTGCCAGTAAACAGCGATCTCAATGACGACACGCAGCCACTGCAACGTGCTGAAACCGACCAAGGCCAAGGCCAAGGCCAAGCGCAAACTATAAGTCAAGCTCAGGCAAACGAAACAGGTCGATGGCCGGCACCAGCAGAACACTCTGTCCTTGCGGCCCTGGATGATGCGTTGGCCGAAGCAGCCTCAGCAGCCCCAGCCCCAACCCCAACCCCAGCAAAACCACCACAACGCAAACAATCAGGCCTTTGGCTTTGCCTAGGTGCTGCCATGGTGGGATTGGCAGTATTTGGCTTGTGGAAAAGCCAGCAAAGCAGGGTCATCACCGAGCTTGCCAGCGAGGCTGGCAAGCCTGTGCTGGCCACATCGGCTGCAACCGCAACCGCAGGCACACCTACAGCGTCCATTACAGCCACGACGGCTACAGCGGCAAATACCTCACGGCCCACAATCACCCATACTGCATTGGCAGCCCCTGTACCCGTTGCGTCCGAGCCCAATACTTTGACACAGACCTCTACAGCAGCGCTGTCTGCCAGCAAGTCCACAGAGGCTGCAGCGCGGGCCAGCATATCGGCCAGATTGCAAGCCCCGCGCGATGCATCTGCACGGCCAGTAGCTGGCAGTACAGGCGGTTCCGCCGGCAGTCAAATAGCCAGTGCGCCCAAGCCAGCAGAATATGCACCGGCAGCTGTGGTTGCCCCAGTCGCACCTAGGCCTGCGACAGCACAAACCCGGGCCAAAGACAACGCCGCTGGCCCTAAAGAAGCCTGCGAAGGACGCTCCTTCTTTGGCTACGGAAGCTGCCTGTACGAGCAGTGCGCCAAGCCTGCGTTTACCAGCCACCCTTACTGTGTTGAACAACGCGAACGGCAAGAAAAAGGCCGCAATTCCAACTAGGCCTCATAATTAGGCTCTTGTTTTTTGTATTTCGACTGCCCGGCCTCTGCTGCCGACCAGCCCCTCCCATGATTACCCTTAAAAATATTACCCTGCGCCGCAGCGCCAAAGTGCTGCTGGGCGGTGCCAACCTGACCATTAATCCTGGCGAAAAGCTAGGGCTGATTGGCCGCAACGGCGCGGGCAAGTCCACCCTGTTTGGCCTGCTCAACGGCACCCTGCACGAAGATGCTGGCGACTACTACATGCCCACCCAGTGGCGCATGTCACAGGTAGAGCAAAACATGCCTGAAACCGAAGAAAGTGCCACCGACTATGTGCTGCGCGGCGACACACGCCTGGCCGAACTGCGCGAAAAACTGGCACTGGCAGAAGCAGCCCACGCGCTGAACCCAGACGATATGGACGCTGGCATGGACATAGCCCACGCCTACACTGACCTTGCCGACGCTGGCGACCACGATGCCGTGCCCCGCGCACAGGCATTGATACTGGGCCTGGGCTTTCAAACCCACGAGCTGGACGAAGCCGTCAACAGCTTTTCTGGCGGCTGGCGCATGCGCTTGCAACTGGCCCGCGCCCTCATGTGCCCCAGCGACCTGCTGCTGCTAGACGAGCCCACCAACCACTTAGACCTGGACGCACTGGTGTGGCTGGAAGCCTGGCTCAAGCGCTACGAAGGCACCATGATCGTCATCAGCCACGACCGCGAATTTCTTGATGCTGTCACGTCAACCACGGTGCATATTGAAAACGCGCAACTTAACCGCTATGGCGGCAACTACAGTGCGTTTGAAGAGCTTAAATCGCAGCAGATGATTTTGCAGCAGTCGGCTTTTAACAAGCAGCAAGACAAAATTGCCCATTTGCAAAAGTTTATTGACCGCTTTAAAGCCAAGGCCAGCAAGGCTAAGCAAGCGCAAAGCCGCGTAAAAGCCCTAGAGCGCATGGAAAAAGTAGCCCCCATGCTGGCCGATGCAGACTTTACCTTTGAGTTTAAAGAACCTGCTAATTTGCCCAACCCTATGCTGGCCATTAGCGATGCCAGCTTTGGCTACCATACGGACGAAGGCATTAAAACCATTGTCAGCGGCGTGAGCAAGTCGGTGCTGGCGGGCCAGCGCATTGGTATTTTGGGGGCCAACGGGCAAGGTAAATCTACAGTAGTAAAAACCATAGCCCGCGACCTGGGCATTTTGTCGGGCACGGTAACCGAAGGCAAAGGCCTGCGCATTGGCTACTTTGCCCAGCAAGAGCTGGACGTGCTGCGCGCGCAAGACACCCCGCTGGAGCACATGATTCGCCTGGCCAAAGAACATGCAGCTGCGGGCTTTGCAGGCGAATCGGGCAAAGAGCAGGATTTGCGCGGCTTTTTAGGCGCGTTTAACTTTGGCGGCGACATGGTCAAGCAGGCGGTGGGCAGCATGAGCGGCGGCGAAAAAGCCCGCTTGGTGCTGTGCATGATGGTGTGGCAGCGCCCTAACTTGCTGCTGCTGGACGAGCCCACCAACCACCTGGATTTAACCACGCGCGAAGCGCTGTCCATGGCATTGAATGAGTTTGAAGGCACGGTGATGCTGGTCAGCCACGACCGCGCCTTGCTGCGTGCGGTGTGTGACGAGTTCTGGCTGGTAGGCCGCGGGGTGGTAGCGCCGTTTGACGGCGACCTGGACGACTACCAGCGCTATTTGCTCGATGAATCTAAACGCCTGCGCGAGCTGGCAAAAACTGAGCGTATTGAAAAGCCCCAGCCCGTCATTGCCACTGCTGCTGTTGCGGTTGCTGTTGTCGGCAGTGCACCCAAAGCCTCCAGCCAAAACCTCAAGAAAAAGTTGCTCGCGGTAGAAGCCGAAGTAGCCCAACTGCAAGCCGAGCAAACTGCGCTGCACAGCCAACTGTCGCAACCTACCGGGCCTGCAGATTTGGCCGCTGCAGCCAAGCGGCTAAAGGTGGTTGACGGCCAACTAGAACTGGCAGAAGCGCAGTGGCTGAGCTTGGCTGAAGGGCTAGAGGCCCACGCTAGCGCGTAATTTGCAGCAGCAGTTTTGCAACCACTTTTAGCAGAACTCACAGAGTGTATTCAAGGGAAAATTCCAGCTAAAAGTGCTTATCTCCCAAGGAAATGCTCAATAGTTAGCTATTTATTTAATAGCATATCTGCCACATACTCACCTATGGCCATGCTGCTGGTAAGGCCCGGTGAT
>JAYSRE010000053.1:0-4760 GCA_043721235.1 Polaromonas sp.
CGTAGCCGAGGGCGTTGATCTGTTCGATGACCAAGGCGGGGTCGCCTGCATAGCGCACCACTTGCAGTACAGGGCCGAAGATTTCGGCTTTTACATCGGCAACAGCGGCTACTTCAAACATCCTGGGTGCTATTAAATAGCTAGCTGCTTGTTCAGCATTTCCTTGGGCGACAAGCACTTTTCTCTCTAAATTAAGGCATTCGATGTGTTTTTGAATGCCGCTATAAGCTTCCTGGTCAATCACCCGGGGCACGTCGGTCTGTAGCAGCGCGCTGTCGCCGCACACCAGCTCGGCTGCAGCCCCGGCAATCATCTCTATCACGCTGTCGGCAATGGCCTCGTGCACGCACAGCAGGCGCAGGGCTGAGCAGCGCTGGCCTGCGCTGCGAAAGGCGCTTTGCACTACGGCATCGCACACCTGCTCGGGCAGGGCCGATGAATCGACCACCATAGCGTTGATGCCGCCGGTCTCGGCAATGAGTGGGGTGATGGGCCCGTCTTTTGCGGCGAGGGCGCGGTTGATGATTTTGGCTACCTGCGTGGAGCCGGTAAATACCACGCCTGCTATGCCCTGCAGAGCTACCAAATAAGCGCCTACGGTGTCACCAGGCCCGTGGCACAGTTGCAGTGCAGCTTGGGCCACGCCAGTTTTCACTCCGCCGCGCTCGAGGGCGGCGTGCAGCAGCTGTACGGCTGCGTGGGCCACGCCGGGGGTTTGCTCGGCAGGCTTGGCCAGCACGGTGTTGCCTGTGGCCAAAGCGGCAGCCACTTGGCCCATAAAAATGGCCAACGGAAAGTTCCACGGGCTGATGCAGACCCACACGCCGCGTGCTTTAAGGTGCAGTGTGTTGGTTTCGCCCGTGGGCCCGGGCATGGCCACGGGCTGCATCATGCGCTCGGCCTCGCCTGCGTAGTAGCGCAAAAAGTCTACCGATTCGCGCACCTCAGACACCGCATCTCCCCAGGTTTTAAAGGCTTCTTTGACCAGCAGCGCGCAAAAGTGGGGTTGCTGCTGCTCCAGCGCGTTGGCAGCGTCACGCAGTATGTCAGCACGCTGCACGGGGGGTACTTTGCTCCAAATTTTGTAGCTCTCTGTGCAGGTTTTTATAGGACTAAGGGGCGTTTTTACGTCAAATAGGGGCACTACAGGCACTTGCGCTGTGTCCAGCGCGGCCAGCAGCGGTGCGCGCATGGTGGCATCTGCCAAGTCGAGGCCTTGGCTATTTTTACGCGCCAAGCCAAACAGGTCTATGGGCAGCGGTAGCGAAGGCGTGTTGTCCAGCCGCAGTGGCGACACCAGCAAGGTCTCTAGGCCTACGCCCTCGTCGGTAAGCTGGTTGACAAACGATGAGTTGGCTCCGTTTTCCAGCAGGCGGCGCACCAGATAGGCCAGCAGGTCGCGGTGCGCGCCCACGGGGGCATACACTCGGCAGCGCACCAGCGGGTTTTTCAGCACTTCGCGGTAAATGCCTTCGCCCATGCCGTGCAGGCGCTGTAGCTCAAATGCGCAGCCTGTTTTAGCCGCCATTTGCAAGATGGCCGCAATCGTAGCGGCGTTGTGGGTTGCGAACTGCGCATACACCACATCGCTGTGCGCCAGCAGGGCGCGGGAGCAGGCCAGGTAGCTGATGTCGGTGTGGTGCTTGTGGGTAAACACCGGGTAGTGCGGCAAGCCCATCTCTTGGGTGCGTTTGATTTCTGCGTCCCAGTACGCGCCTTTCACCAAGCGGCACATCAGCTTGACCTGGTGCTTGCGCGCCAGCGCTGCAATGTGCTCTACCAAGTCGAGCGCGCGGGTTTGGTAGGCCTGCATGGCCAGGCCAAAGCCCTGCCACTGGGGGGTGTGTACGGCAATTTTTTCTACCAGCGCCTCGAACACATCCAGCGACAGCTCTAGCCGGTCTACCTCTTCTGCGTCGATGGTTAAATTGATATTGGCCTTGGCCGCCAGTTCGCACAAACCCCACACGCGCGGCACCAGCTCGGCCATGACACGCGCATGCTGGGTGTACTCGTAGCGCGGGTGCAGCGCGCTGAGCTTTATCGAGATGCCATCGCTGCGCTGCGGTGTGGGGCCTTGCGGTGCCTTGCTTTTTATGTCTTTTGGTGCTGTGTCCCAAGTAATTGCTGAACGAGAAGCTATTGAATTAATAGCTTTTGTGTAGCTGTCCAAATACGTCTTTGCATCCTGCGCAGTGCGCGCGCCTTCGCCCAGCATGTCGTAGCTAAAGGTCAGCCCCGCAGACTGGTGGGCTATGGTTTGGGCCTCGGCAATGGTTTGGCCCAGTACAAACTGTTTGCCCAGCAGGGCCACCGCGCGCAAGGTGGCGGCCACCACGGTGCGCGCGCCTAGCTTGGCGATCAGGCCTGGCTGGGTGTGCGCGTCGGCAGGTAGAAAATGCTTGCTCAGGCCTATGGCCGCGCTGGACAGGCGTGCCAGCACAGCGTCGCCAGAACCGCCAAAGTCAGCCCGCCCTAGCTGGTCAGTGGTCAGCGCTATGGCGGTTTCCACATCGGGTACCCGCAGCAGCGCCTCGGCCAAGCGCATCAGCGCCAAGCCCTCGGCGCTGGAAATGGGGTACTCTTTGAGCAAGCTTTCCATGGCCCAAAACGGCGGGGGGTTGCTGCGCACAGCCTGCACCCACGGCGCGGCCTGCTGCGCCGCGCTGGCCCAGTCGAGGGCGCCCTCTAGGCGGCTTAGGCAGCGGGCTACGCTGGCGGTTTCGGGTTGGTAGGCGGTAGGTAGGCGCATGATGAGTCCATTTTTAGGGTGATGCACTAGTTTGATGCTTAATTTAATGCGTTATCCACTAAATAAATTAGTTTATATAGTTTTTTATGCGGCTTCACTCTGCATTGGCTTGCAGTGGGCTGCGCCCACCCTTGTTGCGGCCTGGCGCACTGTGGTGGTGGCTTTTTTAAGCCACACTTTTTTAGGCGTAGCTTTCTGTGGCCTAATCTAGGGTTGATTCATTTTTAAACAGGAGCCTCTCATGGCAGACAAAATCAGAACCGAAGCCGACCGTAAACGCAGCCCGAAGCCAGTGTTGCCAAATGGCGTAAGCATGCCGGTAAGCCGTGGCCAAAAGCGCAGCCTAGAGCGCGGCAGTGCCACCCGCAGCAAAAAGAACCCTGGCAAGCGCCCTAGCAAAGGCGGCTAAGCTAAGTGGCCTAGGCCAAGCCAGCTTTGCAGCCTGTAGGGATATGCAGGCAGCATGCAGGCGGTATGCAGGTAGCAGTTTGGCAGCGCCGCACGACTACAGCCGAGACACCGCATAAGCCACCAGCTCAGTGCCGCTGCGCAAGTTAAGTTTCTTTTTAAGGTTTGCCCGGTGCACATCCACTGTGCGGGGGCTCAGGCTTAAGCTAAAGGCAATTTCCTTGGTAGTTTTACCTGTACCGATTTTTTCCAGTACCTGCAACTCGCGCATTGACATGGAGGCTTGTAGCTTAGGTGTCTCAAGGCTACCGTCACTGTGTCTTCGCCGTGCCAACAGACGGTTAAGCAACTGCTCACTCACCTTGGGGCTGACCCAGCGCTCCCCTGCAAGTACCGCTTGCGCTACTTGCATTAACAGTGCGTGGGCATGCTCTTTCATCAAGTAGCCTTGGGCACCTAAGTTGAGTACCTGCTCGGCATAAATTAACTCGTCGTGCATGGACAGAACCACTAACGGACGCGGTGACTGAGCCTGCACCAGCGCACGCACAGTACCCAGCCCTTGAGAGTCAGGCAGTGACATGTCCATAATCAACAAATCGGGTTTGAGCTTAGCCACAGACTCCAGGGCGCTGGCCAATGTGCTGGCTGCGCCGCAGAGTTTGAACTGCAGGTTGTGCTTAATCAGTGTCTCAAGACCAAACCGAACAATATCGTGGTCGTCCACGATGAAAATTGACTTTACTACCAAGGGGTATACCTGTTGTTATCATTTTTACGACTCTACAATTTAGGACTACGCAACCTAACGGCAAGTTCCTACCATATTGCAAGACGACCTATTTTGCGCCAAGTAAATCATTATTGCTGGGTACTAAATCAACTTAGTTATTCCAGATAAGCATATGTACTTATAACGAATTAGTAGCTCATCTAAATATGCTACTTACGCACCAGCAGCTAGCAAGGGTTTATGGCGTTGTTATCTAGGAGTTTACGTAGTTTGCTATCGCAATAACTACGCTGTATTTTTGCCCCATGCAAAAGCACATTTACACCCACAAACACAACCCACAAACACTAAGTTATGGCTTCCCCCCACCTCCAACCGCCCCACCAGCGTTTGCCAGCATCTTTGATGGTAGAGCGGCGTTTGCTAGAAGCGCTGCAAACGCAGCAGGCGCACATAGCCCGCGAGCTGCATGACGGTGTGGGCTCTAGCCTTGCGGCTATCGCCATCACGCTGGGCCATCTGCAAAGCCAGTTTACGGCACCACTGTCCAGTGCAGCGGCTGCCAGCCCACACGTCCGCGCCCAAGCTGCCCTAGCGCTTACGCAGCTAAGCGCGCAGGTGGCGCAGGCCATACAAGCCACGCGCGAACTGGCGGGCGGCATCATGCCCATCAGCAGCGCCCCCGGCGCTTTGTGCCAGGCTTTGCAGCGCTTGTGCAGCGACGTAGCTGCCATGCCTGGCATTTGCTGCCAATACACGGTAATGGGTGATTGGGCGCAGCTACCCCAAGATATGGCCAATCACCTTTACCGCATTGTGCAAGAAGGCATCAGCAACGCACTGCGCGGTGGCCAAGCCAGCGCGCTA
>JAYSRE010000054.1:0-4739 GCA_043721235.1 Polaromonas sp.
ACAGAATCTTCATCACTGCGTCTTTAAGTGTTATCGCTTAGATTGCGCAGTCAGTCACTTTGCCCCGGAGAAACCGCCCTTGTCTCGCTCTGCTCAGCCTCCCGCACCGTTCCCGGCCAGCCGGCCACGCCGCCTGCGCCGCGACGCATTTACCCGCAACTTGGTGCGCGAGCACACGCTGACACCGCACGACCTGATCTACCCCGTGTTCGTACTAGAAGGTGTGCAGCAGCGCCAAGAGGTTAAATCCATGCCCGGTGTGCAGCGTTTAAGTGTGGACCTGCTTTTGCCCGTGGCCGAGCAGTGCGTGACGCTGGGCATACCGGTTATGGCGTTGTTCCCGGTGATTGATGCACACCTGAAAACCCCCAACGGCCAAGAGGCCTGGAACCCTGAGGGCCTGGTGCCGCGCTGCGTGCGCGAACTTAAAAAACACTTCCCCGCGCTGGGCGTAATGACCGATGTGGCGCTGGACCCGTTTACCTCCCACGGCCAAGACGGTTTGCTGGACGACGACAACTACATTCTCAACGATGCCACCGTAGCGCTACTGGTCAAGCAAGCCCTGGTGCAGGCTGCGGCAGGGGTCGACATTGTGGCCCCCAGCGACATGATGGACGGCAGGATTGGAGCGATTCGGGCTGCGCTCGAATCGAGTGGCGCGGTACATACGAGGATCATGGCCTACAGCGCTAAATACGCCAGCGCTTTCTACGGCCCGTTCCGTGACGCAGTCGGCAGCGCTGCCAACCTGGGTAAAGCCAACAAAAAAGTCTACCAAATGGACCCCGGCAACTCCGACGAAGCCCTGCGTGAAGTGGCGCTGGACATTGCCGAAGGTGCCGACATGGTAATGGTGAAACCCGGCATGCCTTACCTGGACATTGTGCGCCGCGTGAAAGACGAGTTTAAGGTGCCCACCTTTGCCTACCAGGTCAGCGGCGAATACGCCATGCTCAAAGCTGCCGCCCTTAACGGCTGGCTCGACCATGACGCGGTCATGATGGAAAGCCTGCTGGCCTTCAAGCGCGCCGGGGCTGACGGCATACTCACCTACTTTGCCATCGAAGCGGCGCAGTTTTTGCTAGCCCAAAATACCAGTCCAGAAACACCGTCGTAAAGACCTCACGAAATACCGCAATTGCTCCTAAATAAATAGCTGCTTATGCAGCATTTCCTTGGGCGATAAGCCTAAAACACTTAAAATACAACTTGTGACCTGCTTTTTATTTACCCCCCACAGCACCCAGCGCCTGGACGGGCTGCCTAGCGCTTTACCGGCCGAAGGTTTTGTTTGGTGGGTGACCAGCCGCTCAGAGCTGGAGCTTGGCTGGGCCAACCTGCAGTCCAAGCTGCAAGCGCTTGGGTTGCCCGCGCCCATGGAGCTGCACCAACACGACTTGCTTAACCCCCAGCACCCCAGCCATTACGACTACACCAGCGACTACGATGTGGTAATTTTTCGCCGCCTGGTGCGCAGCCCGCCAGCAGCCACAGCGGTTCATGTGCCCAGCGCAGCCGCAGTGCGCAAACAAAAAGCCTTTGCTATTTTGGAGCATATCGTCACCATGCCGGTGGGTTTTTTGGTGTACGACCGCGTTTTAATCACCGTACACAGTGAGCAATGCGCCACCGCCGACGACTTTACCCGCCGCATGGGCAACGAGGCCAACAGCCGCCGCCCCAGCTCACCAGACGACCTGATGCTGCGCATGGTCAACGCCATGGTAGACAGCTACCTAGAGCTGCGCAAAACCCTCAGCGCCCAAATAGACGCTTGGCAAACTGAGCTTTTGCACCCCCGCACCCGCCACATTGACTGGCGAGCGCTTTTGTCAGCGCGCAACGATTTGCACGCGCTGGAAGACCTGTGCGACGAGCAGCAAGATGCCATTCAAGAATGGCTGGACACCCTGCAAGAGCAACCCTACGCCGACAACCGCGCCGCGCGCAGTGAGCGTGAGGGCCTGGTAGCGCGCGGGCGTGATGTGGTTGAGCATATTGAGCGGGTGGTGCACCACGTGCGCCGCTTGGAGCAATCTGCCGAGACCGCGGTGCAGATTCACTTTAACGCCCAAAGCAACCGCACCAACGACATCATGCGCACGCTAACCGCTATCACTGCGGTCTTTTTGCCGCTTAACTTAATCACCGGTTTTTTTGGCATGAATTTTGAGTTCATGCCCTTCGTGCACAACGAGACTGGCCTATGGTGGGCGCTGGGCGCGATGCTTATAGTAGCTATTACCTTGATTACGGTGTTTTGGCGCAAACGGTACTTGGCGCGTACGGGGCGCTGAACACGTTGGGCAGGCAGGCATCACCGTTTGCACAGCAGCGCGGCCTGTTTGGTACCCAGGCGAAATGCCGCCACGTCTTGCTGGGCTTGGGACAGCAGCGAACCGCCTTCTAACAGCGCAGTCACTAGCAAGGCTTTGTCATGTGCAGCTTGTGCGGGCCAGCCGTCGCGCTCTAGCCACTGCACCAAACGGGCTACCAAGTCAGCATACGCTTGGGCTACTGCAGCGCCCAACAGGGGTGAGCTTTTACGCTCTGCTGCAAAAGCTGAAAATAAAGTGCAAATTTCAAACTGTGTTTTCTCCATCGCCACGGCCAACTTCAAGCCTACTTGCAGCACCATGGCCTCGGTGCTGCGGGCACGGCATTGGTCTACCAGGCCCAGCAAACTGTGGGCAATGGCCTCGATCACGCAAACCCCTATGGCTTCTTTGCCGCCGGGGAAGTGGTGGTACATCGAGCCTTTGGGTGCCTGTGCCAGCAGCAGTATGTCGTTTAACCCAGTGGCATGGTAGCCCCGCTGGCGAAACAGCCGCCCTGCGGACGCGAGGATGCGGCTGCGGGTGTCAATCTCGCTGGGCAACCCAAGCTTTGTTTTAACTGAAAGGCTGGAAGCAGCGGTGGTCATAGTAATGTATGCATCATAGCAAATGGCCCAACTCTGCACGTCAACTCTGCACGTCAACTAAACCGACTGGTCTAGTCAATGCTACACTGCAGCGCATGAACGCAACCCACACCATTGCCTTGCCAGCGCTAGATGGCACGCCCTTAACTGCCAGCCATTTTGAAGCCGCCAGCGATCAATTTATTGTGGTGGGCAGTGCCACAGCTGTGCCGCGCGGCTTTTACAAACGGTTTGCGCTGTATGCGCAGGCACGCGGCATCAATGTCATCACCACCGACTACCGGGGCATTGGCGACTCCAAGCTGGGCCCGCTAAAGGGTTTTGCCATGGACTATGCCGACTGGTCGCGCTACGACCTGGCTGCTGCTGTGGGCTACGCCGCCCAGCGCGGCAAGGTATGGCTGGTAGGCCACAGCTTGGGTGGCCATGCCCTGGGCCAGTTGCCTGACCCAAACCTGCTGCAAGCGGCCTATTTTTGCGGCACTGGTGCAGGCTGGCACGGCTGGATGCCCCGGCCCGAGCGCTACCGCGCTTGGGCGCTGTGGAACCTGCTTGGCCCGGCCGTCGCGCCTTTGCTAGGCTACCTGCCTTCACGCGCATTTGGACTAGGCGAAGACTTGCCCATGGGGGTGTACCGTGACTGGAAGCGTTGGTGCGCCCACCCGCACTATTTTTTTGACGACCCCACAGCCCAGGCTATGACGGCTAAGTTTGCGCAGGTGCGCATCCCTATTGCCGCAGCGGTTAGCACCGACGACCTGTGGGCACCGCCAGCCTCACGTGATGCATTTTTTAAAGGTTACAGTGGGTCTAAAGTAGATTTAATCAACTTCGGCCCCGAAGATTTTGGTGGACAGCAGATCGGCCATATGGGGTATTTTCGCCAGCCCGTAGGCCTGGTGCTATGGCCGCGCATACTTAACTGGCTGAACCTGCATAAGCTGCAATCAACGTAGCTGTTTAGCCTGGGTGTTGCTGCTTTTTTCTGTGCGAGGCCTTTACTCCTCACGTGCGAATGGCTCTTTTGTAACCAATGTCTGCAAGGTTCTGGCCCCAGCCCTAAAACAGCGTACTTTAATTGGTTCGTACCAATTAAATAGGGAGTTCTATGTACCGCCGTAAATTTATCAACCTGGCACCTCAACTTACTGCGGTGATCGCAGCGCCCAGCTTTTGGGGGCGTGCTTACGCAGAAGACGGGGTGAGTGATAAAAACATCACGATCGGCTCCAGTGCTGGGTTAACCGGTCCGTTGGTCAATTTTGCAGTTGGACTGCAACTAGGCGCTAAAGCTGCGATGCAACGCATTAATTCCAAGGGCGGTATTAATGGACGCCAGTTGCAACTTCAGCTGCCAGATGATGGCTATGTAGCCACGCGTACCGCTGAAAATGTAAAGAAAATGCTGGCAGACAACAGCGTGTTCGCCTTAATGTCGTGCATGGGTACGGCTAACAATACAGCTATTTTGCCCATGATTGAAGCAGCCAATGTGCCTTACGTAGCGCCTTACACGGGTGCTGCCAGCTTGCGCAAAAACACGCTGCGCAACGTGTTCCATGTGCGCGCCAGCTACGCTGATGAATGCACGCGATTGGTTAGCCGTATTGTAAATATGGGAATTACAAGCCTGGCTATTGCCTATGCAGACAACCCGTTTGGTAAAGAACTCCTTGGCGATATGCAAAAAACTTTGGCAAGCAAAAACGTAAAAGCCGTCGCCGAGGTGGCTGTAGCGGTAGACGGCAAAGATATGGACGAGGTCACCGGTAAGTTACTGGCGGCCAAGCCTTCGGCCGTCCTGCTGTGCACT
>JAYSRE010000055.1:0-1900 GCA_043721235.1 Polaromonas sp.
CAAGTGGGGCATGCTGACCAATGGCAACGTGTGGCGGCTGTACTGGCAAGACGCACGCTCCCGCTCAGAAGAGTTTTTTGAGGTGGACGTAGCTGCTGCGCTGGGCTTGAGCGGCATACAGCATGAACTGGACGAAATAGCGCCTGCCCACGCACTGCGC
Source organism: Polaromonas sp. (assembly GCA_043721235.1). GTDB lineage: Bacteria > Pseudomonadota > Gammaproteobacteria > Burkholderiales > Burkholderiaceae_C > JAAFIP01. The sequence continues at coordinate 161 of JAYSRE010000055.1, forward strand.
CTGTTCTTTTTGTTCTTTCACCGTGGTGCATTCCTGCCACAGAGCTGGGACAACACCAGCCGCAGCTTCCACGCCTATGCCTTGAACGAAGCCAGGCTGTACGAAGAAAAAGTGTCGCAAGACCTGGGCGCACGGGTGTTTACCGACATCTTTCCGCAATTGGCAGACGCGCTGGCGCGGGGCGACCTGCACGCCAAAACCCACACTATTGGCTACGGCCAGTTCACCCGCCAGCAGTACACCCCCGAATACCTGATTGAGGTGCGCGAAGCCGCGCTGGTGTTGTTGTACCGATTGCTGTTTTTGTTTTACGCCGAAGACCGCAACCTGCTGCCCGTGCGCGACAGCAACTACGCTTTTTACAGCGTCCGAAAAATTCGCGAACAAGTGCGCGATCAAGTGGATGCAGGCATTCCATTCTCCAGCGTGGTGGGGCCGCTATGGCAGCGCATCAACGATCTCTGCCACGCGATCGACATCGGTGACGATAGCCTGGGCATCCCCCCGTACAACGGCGGTCTGTTCAACCGTGGAAGAGCGCCATTGCTAACCCGCACCAAAGTGCCCGACAAGGTGATGGCGCCCATCATCGACGCCCTCTCGCGCCGTACCGAAGACCTGCTGCACGGCTGGATCAACTACCGAGATCTGGCCGTAGCCCATCTTGGTAGCATTTACGAGCGCCTGCTGGAGTACAGCCTGGTGCATGAGGTGCAGGCCATTGACACCTATAAAGACAAGCCCGAGATCAACCGCATCGTGGCCCAGCCCGCCAGCTTTGCGCGCAAGGTGTCGGGAAGCTACTACACGCACGATGACTTGGTGCGCCTGATCTTGCGCGAATCGGTGGGTCAACTAGCCAGCCAACGCATTGGTAGCTTTGAAGCGCACCTGAAAAAGCTGAACAAAAAAACGTCGCTCAACCCCGGCGACTGGGACGCACTGGATGCCAAAGACCCAGCCAGCCAGATTTTGGAACTCAAAATCTGCGACCCGGCCATGGGCAGCGGCCACTTCCTGGTGGCACTGGTAGACGACCTGGCCGACCGCGTGTTGGAGTCGATAGCAACTGCCACTCAGCACGTTAACGCACATCCTTGGGCCGCACATTTGGTAGAGAGCGGCAGGCCGTGGCAGAGCCCGGTGCTGGCGCGCATCAGCCACATCCGGCGCAGCATCAAAACCGCCGCCAAAGACCACGGCTGGACGGTGACGGACGCACAGCTAGACGACCGCCACATCGTGCGCCGCATGATTTTGAAGAAGACCATTTTCGGCGTAGACAAAAACCCCATGGCCGTGGAACTGGCCAAAACCGCGCTGTGGCTGCACACCTTTACTGTGGGCGCGCCGCTGAGCTTTTTAGACCACCACTTGAAAATTGGCGACAGCCTGCATGGGGAGCAGTTGCCGCAAGTACGCGCCAACCTGCAAAGCCTGGGCAGCTTGCTGTTGCAAACAGAGTTTGACCGCCTGAGCAAAGCTGCAGCCAACATAGGCCAAGTGGCAGACCTGACCGATGTGGACATTGCAGAGGCGCAGCTCTCCAAACAGTTGGCTACAGAGGCCAACACCCAGGTAGCGCCCATATTGGCGGTGTTGGACTTTTGGCGCGCCTTGCGATGGATCGTGCCGGGCTGGCCGGTAAATAAGGCCAGCAAGTTACCGCAACTTTTTAAATTACCCAAAGAAGCGGCAACCCGTGAAACAGAAATAGCCGCCGGGTTGCACCCTGCCTAC
>JAYSRE010000056.1:0-12977 GCA_043721235.1 Polaromonas sp.
CTATTTACTCAGCCAATTACTCTGCCATATGCTCTGGCATGACCTTGAACCATTTCACCGCACCGCCCTTGGTGTGCAGCACCGTGAAGCTCAGGCCATTGAGCACCGTGCGCTCACCGCGCTTGGGCACATGGCCCATTTCGTGGGCAATCAGGCCACCGATGGTGTCCAGGTCTTCGCCGTCATGGGCTTTTAGGGTCACGCCAAACGATTCATTCACCCGCTCAACCGGCGTGTCGCCACTGACGCGGTAGCTGTTGTCGGCCAGGGTGTAAATGTCGCCCTCGTCCTCGCCTACCTCGTCAAACTCGTCTTCAATCTCGCCCACAATTTGCTCTAGCACGTCTTCAATGGTGATCAGCCCGGCGGTACGGCCAAACTCGTCAATGACCACGGCCAAGTGGTTGCGGTTGCCTCTGAACTCGCGCAGCAGATCGTTAAGCCCCTTGCTTTCGGGCACAAACACTGCCGGGCGCAGCAGGGCGCGCAGGTTCAGCTCGGGCGCGCGCTGCAGTTTGAGCAGGTCTTTGGCCATCAAAATGCCAATGATGTTTTCGCGGTCTTTCTCGTACACCGGAAAGCGCGAGTGGGCGGTCTCTATCACCACGTGCAGCAGTGCATCAAACGGTGCGTTGATGTCGATGGTGTCCATGCGCGGGGCGGCCACCATCACGTCGCCAGCAGTCATGTCGGCCATGCGAATCACGCCCTCGAGCATGGCGCGGCTTTCGGCGTTGATGATGTGGTTGTCCTCGGCCTCGGCCAGAGTCTCGATCAGCTCGTCTTTGCTGTCGGGGCCGGGGTGCAGCATTTCGGCCAGCTTTTGCAAAAAACCGCGCTTGTCTTCGTGCTTGGGCACCACTTTGCGGGCGCTGTGCAGTTTGAGGGTTTTGGTGGCAAGCGGTGCTTGCCCAGAGGGATGAGGATCTTGCACTGCGAAGCGTGGTAGTTAATCAGCCAATAGCATAGCCTATTATGAAGACGGCGGGCTGCACTTACTCTGCCAGCATATTCCGCCAATTTATTCCGCTGACTTGTGCCTGCCTTCGCGTACACCGCAGCGTATTTCTTGCAAGCCAGACAAAAACCCCCAAAAGCGCTTGGCTTGCACTTTAAGCTGAAAGTCCACCTCGCCCACGCGGTCTTCTACCGCTTCGGTTACGCGAGTGTCCAGTGTGGCGGGCGGCAGCTGGAGGTAGGCTTCGCTTTCCGAGCCGTCGCGTTCCACCCGCGCGCCTGCGTTGCGCGCTATTTTTAGCATAGCGGTGTTTTCAGTCAGGGCATGAATAAACATCAAGTCCACGCCCTGGTTACGGGCGTGGGTGATGGCGCGGTCAAACAATGCCGTGCCATAGCCTTTGCCGCGCGCCTCGGCCAGTACCGAAACGCCAAACTCTGCGCAGTTTTTGGTGCCAGGGTCGCTGGAGAAAGCCAAGTGGGCTACCGCTATCAGCACCAGCGAACGGTTGTAGATGCCATAAATCTCGTCGCGGTCAAAGTTAAGTTTGTCGACGTAGGCGCGGATTTGCGCTTCTTGCGCTGCGTAGCCAAAGCGCAGATAACGGTCGCCGTCATTCAGCGAGAGCAGGTGGCGAATGATGCCTGCGCGGTGGCGGACGCTCAGGGCGCGCATAGGTACCATCGGCGGCTGGTCACGCCGTGGGCCGTTGCTGGGCACGCCGGTGTAGCTGGGCGGCGGACGAAAAAAGTCGGCCCCCGCACCTAGCGTGGCTTGAATTAGCGCTTTTGAGTCAACCATGCATTCAATATACGGGTAAACCATTATTATGCAATAGGGTTTATTAGGGCGTTGCGCCTAGGCTTACAGGTTGGAAACGCGTCTTTTAGCACCAAAACAGTGCAACGCCGTGGCCAACATAGAAACGCGAGTTTCAGAGCGTTTTGGCCCTATCGCCCAAGGAAATGCTAGATAGTTAGCTACATATTTAATAGCGCTATGGTAAACTTAATTCAAAGGCATTGCCGTCGTAGACTTCACGCGGTCTAGTACAAAACTGGTTTTGCAGTCCTGCACACTCGGGTGCTTGAGCAGGGTGTCCATGATGAAGCGTGAGTACGCCCCCATGTCTTTAACTACCAGTCGCAGCAGATAGTCCATCTCGCCCGTCAGCGCCGCACATTCCACCACCTCCGGCCAGGTGAGCACGCTGGCGCGAAACAGGTCCATGGGGCTGCGCTTGTGGCTCTGGGCGTGCTTTTCTAAGCGCACGTTGATGTAAGCCGTCAAACCCAGGCCTACACGCTCGGGCTTGACCAGCGCCACATAGCGCTCGATGATGCCCGTGTCCTCTAGCCTTTTGACTCTGCGCAGCACGGCGCTGGCCGACAGGCCCACCTCGGCGGCGATAAGGTCGTAGGTCTTGCGGCCGTCGCACTGCAAAATGCGCAAAATATGGGTGTCTAGCTTGTCAAGTGCTTGATTGTCCATAATTTGCAATTTTACTGCGTATTAGTTATTTATAGCGCTTTAGAACGCTGAAAAACTGATGTGCGGCGCGCTTACACTGGGGGCAATTGTCTAGCCGCATGCGGCCTACCTTAGGAGATTTTTCAAATGGTACCGATGCAAACGCCCAGCCCAGCCGCCGTGTGGGACAACCCGATGGGCACCGCAGGATTTGAATTTATCGAATACGCCGCACCCGACCCGCAGGCCATGGGGGCGCTGTTTGAGCGCATGGGCTTCAAACCCATTGCCAAGCACCGCCATAAAAACGTCACGCTGTACCGCCAAGGCGGCATTAACTTTATTGTCAATGCCGAGCAGGACAGCTTTGCGCAGCGCTTTGCACGCGTGCACGGCCCGTCAATCTGCGCGATAGCGTTTCGGGTGCAAGATGCCAAGGCGGCGTATGCGCGGGCCAAGTCGCTGGGCGCATGGGGCTACGCCGACCAAGCGGCCCCCGGCGAGCTGAACATTCCGGCCATCAAAGGCATTGGCGACAGCGTGATTTACCTGGTGGACAAATGGCGCGGCAAAAATGGCGCGGCAGACGGCGACCTGGGCAACATCAGTTTTTTTGACGTGGACTTTGCGCCTCTAGCAGGTATCACCGCAGCCGACCTTAACCCCACAGGCCACGGCCTGACCTACATTGACCACCTCACGCACAACGTGCACCGTGGCCGCATGCAAGAGTGGGCAGGCTTTTACGAGCGGCTGTTTAACTTTAAAGAAGTGCGCTACTTTGACTTTGAAGGCCAGGCCACCGGCGTGAAAAGCAAGGCCATGACCAGCCCATGTGGGCAGATTCGCATCCCCATCAACGAAGAAGGCAACGAGAAAGCCGGGCAAATTCAAGAGTACCTGGACCGTTACCACGGCGAGGGCATTCAGCACATTGCGCTGGGATCTACCAACTTGATCGACAGTGTAGATGCGCTTCAAATGAGTGGCATAAAGCTGCTCAGCACCGGCGAGACCTACTACGAGCTGCTGGACCAACGCATCCCCGGCCACGGCGAAGACGTAGCCGCGCTGCAAAGCCGCAGCATCTTGATCGACGGCACCAAAGACGAACTGCTGCTGCAAATCTTCAGCGAGAATCAGCTCGGCCCGATCTTTTTTGAGTTTATCCAGCGCAAGGGCAACGAAGGCTTTGGCGAAGGTAACTTCAAGGCGCTGTTTGAAAGCATCGAACTAGACCAAATACGCCGTGGTGTTTTGAAAACGGAAAAAATCTGATGGTCACCCCTGGCAGAGTGTGCGCGTCCGCCGTAGCCCCCAATGGCTTGGCTGGTGTACCGAGTCAAAACAAAGCCGCCCCGCTAGGCCAAATAACACCCACGGTGTACGGCAACAGCGACCGCCCACCGCGCGGCGACTACAGCCAAGCGCGGGCCGACTACACCTGCGACCAGCACCACAGCACCTACACCGCGCAAGACCACGCCACCTACTGCAAACTGTTCGCGCGCCAATCCCAGCTGCTACCGGGTTTGGCAGCCCAAGCCTTTATTGACACCCTGCCGTTGCTAGGGGCCAGCGACGCCATTCCGCGCTTTGAAGACATTAATGCCCGCCTGCTGGGTGCCACGGGCTGGCAACTGGTGGGAGTGCCAGGTTTGATTCCTGAAGTGCCATTTTTCACGCTATTGTCACAGCGCAAATTTCCCGTCACCACCTGGATTCGCACACCCGAGGAGTTTGACTATATTGTGGAGCCCGATTTGTTTCACGACCTGTTTGGCCACGTACCGCTGCTGTTTAACCCCAGCTACGCCAACCATATCCAGGCCTACGGTGCGGGTGCGCTCAAAGCCCATGCCCTAGAGCATGGGCCGCAGCAAATAAAAGGGGCGGTAGAAATGCTGTCGCGGTTGTACTGGTACACGATTGAGTTTGGTTTGGTGCAAGAAGGTGTGCCTGCAACGGGTCATGACGCTGACAATAGCGCAGCAGGCAATGCCCGCTGGCGTGCCTATGGCGCAGGTATTTTAAGCAGCCATGGCGAGCTGGAACACAGTGTAGAGTCCACTGCGCCTGCGCGGGTAGCGCTGCGCAACAAGGCCGATGTGCTCTGCTGCATGGCATCCACCTACAAAATTGACACCTACCAGCAGCAGTATTTTGTGATTGACAGCTTTGATGCGCTGCTGGCACTGACTGCGCCTGATTTCACGCCCTACTACCGTTCTTTAGGTTGAGAGTTTCACAGTGTTTTAGCCCTGTCGCCCAAGGAAATGTTACATAGTTAGCTATATTTTATATAGCAATTTTAGGCGCCCAATTCAGGCCGACTGCATCCCAAGCTACACGCTAAAGTCTTGCAATGCCCTGCGCGTTTGCTCCGAATAATCTAACGCAACCACCACCAACTGCGCAGCATGCATCGGCCATTGGCCTTGCAGGCACGCTTGCTCCAAAACAAAGCAAGCATCGGCCAAAGCCACCGCACCCACATTGGACGCAGCACCTTTAAGGGCATGCGCCGCGCGAGACAGCCCTGCGCTGTCGCTGGCGCGCAAAGCTTGTGCTATGTCAGCCTCCCGCACGGGAGCGTCGGCCACAAACAGCGCAATCACCTCGCTGGTCATGCTGCGGTCTTCATCATCAAACTCTTTAAACTGCTCTAGGCGACTCCAGTCCATCAGCACCATGGGGGTGCCAGGCAATGCCGTATCCGCTTGTACAGCCGGGGGCGTGGCCAGGGTAATGGCCATAGCGCTCTGGTCAGCCGCGTAGCGTGCCAGCGCCTCCGACAGCTCGTCGATACGCAAAGGCTTAGGCAAAAAGCCGACCATGCCGGCATCTAGGCAACGCTGGCGGTCTTCTTCCAATACCGAAGCGGTCAAGGCGACGATGGGCGGCGCTGCAGCGCCGTGGGTGCTCAAAATTACACGCGCCGCTGTAAACCCGTCCATCACAGGCATGTTGGCATCCATCAAAATAGCCGCAAACGGTTTGCCACCGGGCTGCACCAGCGACTGGGCCACCAGCTCTACGGCTTGGCGGCCGTCCATTGCTGTAGCTGCCTCATAGCCTAGCTTGCCCAGCATGGCCAGCGCCACTTTAAGGTTAACGGCATTGTCGTCAGCCACCAAAATACGCTGGTTTTTAGCCTCTGCTGCCCGTTGCACTGCGGGTGCAGGGTCGTGCCACTCGTTGGCGACCAGCCGGGTCAGTGCATCAAACAGCTGTGACTGGCGGTAGGGCTTGAGCAAACGTGCATCAAACACCTTGGCGGCCTCGCCCGTGGGCATAATACCCGAGGTCAGTAGCACTACCCGTGCATCGGGTGTGCGTTGGCGCAGCTGCTCGGCAAAAACCTGACCGTCCATCCCAGGCATGTGCATGTCGGTAATTACTACGTCAGGCGCGTGGGTGCGCAGCCACTCTAGCGCCGGTTGGGCACGTTCAAACTGCACCGTTTGCATGCCCCAGCGCTTAAGCTGTTTGTCCAAAATACGCAGGTTCAACAGCGTGTCGTCTACGATCAGCGCCTGCTTATTGCTGAGACTGGCCATCTGAAACATGGAAGACTGTGACTGGTCTGGTACCTCTGCGAAGCCCAGCTGGGCGGTAAACCAGAAGGTAGCGCCCTCGCCTACCACCGACTCCAGGCCCACCTGCCCACCCATAATTTCGGCCAAACGCTTGCAAATGGCCAGGCCCAAGCCGGTGCCGCCGTACTTTCGCGTGGTAGATGCATCCACCTGGCTGAACGACTGAAACAGGGCAGACTGGCGCTCTAGTGGAATGCCAATGCCGGTGTCTTTCACCCGAAATTCAAATAAAGCCGGCGCGTTTTGCGCAAAATTGGTAACCAACGCAGCGCTGACCACCACTTGGCCTGTCTCGGTGAATTTAATCGCATTGTTAATGAAGTTCAGCAGCACCTGGCGTAGGCGCGTAACATCCCCGCGCACCCACTGGGGCACGTCATCACCTATGTCGGCCAGCAGCTCCAGGCCTTTTTCGCGTGCGCGAGGCGCCGCCATATCGCAGGCCTCTTCGATGGTGGCCTGCAGGTTCAGGGCTTCGTTTTCTAAGTCCAGCTTGCCCGATTCGATTTTAGAAAAATCCAAAATGTCGTTAATCACGCCCAGCAGTTGATCGCTGGAGATGCGCATGGTGTGCACATAGTCGCGCTGTTCGGTGTTCAAGGGGGTGTCAGCCAGCAGAGTGGTCATGCCCACTACACCGTTTAAAGGCGTGCGGATCTCGTGGCTCATGGTAGCCAAAAAAGAGGCTTTAGCACGTGCGCCGGCCAACGCCAGTTCGCGCGAGGCTTCTAGCTCTGCCGTGCGCAAGCTTACGCGTTCTTCAAGGTGCTCATTGGCATCTTTCAGCGCTAGCGTTTGCGCCAGAATAGCTTCTCGTTGGCGCAGTAGTTCTTGGGCACTGCGGTGCATCGCGCTAGAAAGCTGCTGCACCTCATTAATATGGGCATTTTTTTCAAGTGCAGGCACCTGGCCATGCGCCAGCTGCTGCGCGGCAGCGGCCAAGCTGCGAAAACGCCGCGTAATACGGTAGGCCAGCCATGTAGCCATTGCCGCGCCCAAAGCCAGTGCCAGTAACATGATGCCGCCGGTTTTTCGCAGTGCGGCTTGCGACTGCGCGGTAAAGTCACTCTCAGGTGCGGCCAACACCAAGCTCCAGCGCAGCCCTAAGGCTTCGCCAAACGGCCTGAGAGACACTATCATCGCACCGTCACCTGTACCCACACGGCGAACAAATTGCAGCCTCTTGACCGACGCTTCTTGGGTTTTGCCCAGGCTAGGTAACACCTCTTCATAGGCCCTGCGGATAAGTGGGTTATTGCTTTGGTCAGGTGTGTGGCGTTTAAGTTGGCCTAGCGTGTCTGTAAACAGTGCATCGCCCGCAGAGCTGGCAACCAAGTAACCTAACTCATCGACCAAAAAAGCTGCGCCACGGGCACTGATCACCATGCTTTGCAGTAGCTCCGTCAACCGCTTAAGGTACAGGTCTATGGCAAACACGCCCAGTGCACCACCCCCCTCACCATCGCCATACACAGGCTGCGACAAGGTAATAAGAAGCTGTTTTTTAGAGGCCGAAGCGTAGATCGGCGTGAAAATTCGCCCTTTATTTTCTATCGCCGCTTGGTACCATGGCCTATTACGTGGCTCATAGTTTTTGGCCTCTGTCGCCATCGTTTGGCTACGGTCGCCCGGATACTGGGCTGAAAAATAACGCCGCCCTTCGTCACCCTGGGTGCGCACTCCCACACGAATCAGCCCGCCCTCTATCGGTTCTACCCCGAGGAAGTTTCCTTTGGCACTGCCAAAGTACATGTACGAGGCATTGGGTGTCATGCGTGTCATTGAGAATGCAGCTTGTTCGAACAATTCGGGCTTGAGCAGCAAATCCCTGGCGCGTTGGTTGTCTGAAATAGTAGGGCGCACAGGCAATAGGCCATTAAAAATAATGTGGGCTTGGCCCAGATGCTCCTCCGTATCTAGTTGCACCCGTTCGCTTACGTCGCCCAGTATTTTTTCAGCCAGTAAATCGACTGTTTGCAGATTGCTTTGGTACAGCACCCAGCCTACTGTTGCTGCAGGCACCACGCAAAAAACCAAAAGACTTATCAAAAAAACACTGCGCATCGACCATGAACTGAGCAGCGCCTTGAGAACAAATTTCAGCATCACTGCAACCCTGTAATTTCAACTGCGTCAACCGGTATAGAGCGGCCAGGGGTATTGACCATTGCGCGGCCGCCCGTGCGCACAGCGCCACTTACCAAGCGCGCAGTTTGCACGCTGGCGGCAATCGTCCAGGCCAGGCTAGGCTGGCCTGTGAACATTTTCAAAGCGACAGAAACTGTGTCCCCCACAGGGGTGGTTTGTCCACCGCCGCCGAACATGCCGTCCAGCTTGGCAAATGCGACCGGGCCGCTGTGCAATGCAACGCTTAGGCGAAAAACTGGCAATCCGCGGTCACCAAAACGCTGTTTCACATGCGCATCGATGCGGCGCGTAGCATCTGCTAGGCCTACAGCAGCGCGCACTGCACGCAGGCCATGGTTTACTGAGACGGTATCGCCTGCATCGACAAAGACACACAGCATGCCATCACCCACAAACTGCATGTAGTGCGCGCCAAACAAATGCACTGTATCGCCCACGCTGCCGTAGAACTGCTGCACTACCTCGCTCAGCTCGGTACTGGAGAGTTTTTGCGTCCATTGCCCATAGTCCAGCACATCGGCAAACAATACGGTGGCGCTGGAGAATTTTTCGTTTTCTTGCACATAGCCGCTGTCAGGCCATTGCTCGCTCAGCGATTTGGCCATGCGTTTTTCATACAGCTTGCTAATCTTGTGCTTTTGGTCTTCTAGTGCTTCGGCTACTGCAACATCCACCACTTGGGCACGCACGGCATCTGCACGGATAAGTTTGTTCAGCTGCGCATTGACTGCTTCGCGCAATTCTTGGGGCGCAAACGGCTTGGTCAAGTAGTCATCGGCACCGGTAGTCATGCCCTGACGCATATGGCTGCGGTCTTGCAACGAAGTAAGCAAAATTACAGGGGTTGTTGACAATTGCGCATCGTTGCGAACATGGTCCAGCACTTCAAAGCCATCCATATGCGGCATTTGCACATCACTGACTATCAAGTCGGGTTTGAACTCTCTAATCAGCTCTAATCCCCTGGCACCGTCTTCGGCGGACATGACATCAAAGCCTTCTTTTTTGAGCACCTGGCTTACCAGCATGCGTGTGCCAGCATCGTCATCCATCACTATGATCAGGGGCATCTTAAGTCCTTATTTTTAAGTGCATCAGCGATTTTCAGCATCTACTCCATCAAGGCCCAGCATGCGTCTATGACTTGGGAGTCTTGCGCCATGGCGACATGCCCTAAACCTAATACCAGCCTATTATCAGCGCCTTCGCGCATAGCCAAAGACACTGGGAAGACAATGTTGTCGCAGTTGGAATAAAAGCACACGAAAAGGCGGGAAGATGCTAGCGCCTCCTTTTCAGCCAGCATTTTTAGCCAGGGGCTGTTTATGCGCATTTGTTTGCCATTCAGACTGCGCGAAAACTGACCGAGCCATGTGCCCTGGTGCGGGGTTCCCAACGTAATCACCCGTTGCGCTGCTTCTAGAGGATTGCGTGTGGCCATCCATGCGCGTATAGCCAAACCGCCCATGCTGTGGCCAATAAGAATAGGCGGCTTACCCGTCGCAGCGCGCACTTTTTCTACTGCGTGTTCTATGGTGGGAATATAGTCGTCAATTGAGCCAAACGCAGGCTCCAAATCAACAGCGACAAACACGCGGCTTTCAGTCTGCAGCCTGTGTATCCAGCGCGTCCAAAAGCCACGGTTGCAAAAAAAACCATGCACCAACACTATGCCAGGTTTCTGTGATTTCACAGCACTTTTGTCATCCATACAGTCTGCAATGGCACCTCGGCGAAAAGGCTGCCACCAGTTAAATACCCACGCTGTTGCAACCAGCTCACCTCGCCATGCTTTGGCCAGCTGGGCTACGCTGGCACGAGAGCTAGGGTCGTTTCTATTGACGTAGTGCAAAAGAGCAAACTGCAAGCTTTCAAACCACGCTATCAGCACCCCAGGTACTGTCAAACAGGCTATGGCCCACGCCGGTTGATAGGGCCATAACTCCAGTGCCGCTGTCCACGATAATAGCAACAGGCTTAGGGTAAAACATCTTTGTATCCATGCATTGGTCATACTGAAATGTAATTCTTTTTACACTCCTGGCTCCATCAATGCAGTGTTTAGCTTCAAAACAACCAACTACTTGTCTATCTGACTTTATTATCTTGCTGGCATACAAACTATGGCTGCGCCTTCACCATCACTGCTTCCTTCTATTGCAGCATCTTTATCTAGCGTGAATGGGTTGCGCGTGCTTGCACATAGGAACGCACACCTACACACTGTAGTTCTGGCTGTTAAACGGGTTCAATGCCACCGTTTTCAGCATACTTATGCCGACGTCCTGCTGCATAAAGATTGGCAAAATGCAGCAAATTTTTTCCTGAAAGAGCTTTATAGTGACCAAGATTTCAGCCAACGGGACAATGAGTTTGCCAGCATAGCAACGACTTTGCAACGCGTTTTCCCACCAGCTGTCTTGCAAGTCGCCACGGTGCTGTTGCATTTGCACGCTTTAAGCGAGCAACTTGATTATGCTTTGGCTGCCAGCTTATTGGCTCAATCGCCCGCAGTTCAGGACGATGCAGCGGTTCAACGTGACTACGTGAGGGCATGGCGCGATACTGGGCAAGCTGCGGCCAGAGCTGCTCAGATCGCTCTGGTAGTGCAGCTTGGTCAAGACCTGAGCCGACTTGTTCGCATTACCGGTTTGCGTACTATGCTGCGCCTGATGCGCAGGCCCGCTGCAGTAGCCGGGCTAGCACACTTGCAGTCATTCCTAGAGCTGGGTTTCGACACATTTTCGTCTATGCAACGCAGTAAAGCAGGTTCCGCTGAATTTTTGAAACTGGTAGAGCTGCGTGAAACCAGCTGGGTGGCTCGCCTGTTTGATACGTCTGTGACAAGCACCACTGGTACTGGCGCATGGCCTGAACTAGAATGATTTAATAAATATCCAGGAGACTCTATGGACAAAGTTTGGCTTAAAAGCTATCCGGCAGGTGTACCCCACGACATTCATCCAGAGCAGTACAGCTCTTTGTCGGCTTTATTGGAGGAAAGCTTTAAAAAGCACGCTGCAAGTCCATTCACGGTATGCATGAACCGCTGGATGACCTACCAACAACTTGACCAACTTTCCGCTGCTTTCGGCGCGTGGTTGCAAAGTAAAGGCTTCGCACCTGGTGCACGTATCGCGATCATGTTGCCCAACATCCCTCAGTTTCCTGTTGCCATGTGTGGAATTTTGCGCGCAGGCTTTACTTGCGTGAACGTTAACCCTTTGTACACCCCACGCGAGCTCGCTCACCAACTCAAAGATTCTGGCGCTACAGCGATTGTAATTTTAGAAAATTTCGCCAACACGCTAGCTGAAGTGATCGAAACCACAGACATTAAACAAGTGGTGATTGCGTCTATGGGTGATTTGCTTGGCTTTTGGTATGGCCGCTGGTTAACTTTTGCGGTGCGCCATCTGGCCAAAATGGTTCCACCTTACAGCCTGTCATTGTCAGGTGAGCTTATAGTCACGCCATTTAGCCAAGCTATTTCCGACGCTGCGCAGCTCTCCCTTAAACCCAACACCTCGACTTTAGACAGCATTGCTTTTTTGCAATACACAGGCGGCACCACAGGCTTAAGCAAAGGTGCCGTGCTTTCTCACCGCAATATTGTCAGTGCAGTGCTACAAGCTGAGGCCTGGTTTACCCCCGCGCTTAAAGATATTGGCGATATTCGCAATACAAACAGCATTGCTGCGCTACCGCTTTACCATATTTTTGCTTTATCCCTGAGCTTGTTGGCTATCCGCTGGGGCTCGCATATGACGCTGATTCCTAACCCCCGTGATTTTGGTAAATTCGTAGAGGTTTTGAAAGAGCGTCCTTTTCATATGCTGCCTGCGGTGAACACCTTATTCAATGCACTCTTGCAACACCCTATGCTCAAAGCAGTGGACTTCTCTAAGCTTCGTGTTTCACAGGCTGGCGGTATGGCAGCATCTGAGGGTACTGCAAAGCATTGGCTTGAGGCCACTGGTTGCCCAATGATTGAAGGATGGGGTATGAGTGAAACCTGTGCTATTGGAACCAACAATCCTTCCAACACCACATCTTTTTCTGGCACTATCGGTTTACCCTTGCCTAGTATTGATATCGCAATTAAAGACGAAGATGGTGTTTCCTTGCCGATAGGTCAATCGGGTGAAATTTGCATTAAGGGCCCCAACGTAATGGTGGGTTACTACAACCAACCCGACGAAACAAGCAAAGCATTTACTACGGATGGATTTATGCGCACTGGTGACGTGGGCATCATGGATGGACATGGCTACACCAAAATCGTAGACCGCAAGAAAGACATGATTATTGTCAGCGGTTTTAACGTGTTTCCCAACGAGGTAGAGAACGTGATATCGCTATGTCCCGGAGTTGTAGAGTGCGCAGCAATTGGTATTGCCGATGCCAAACAGGGCGAGGCAATTAAAGTTTTTATCGTGAAGTCTACCCAGGCACTGACAGAGGAAGATGTTGTTAAATTTTGCCGCCAACATTTAACGGGTTACAAGCTACCCAAATACATTGAGTTCCGAGATGATTTACCAAAATCTAATGTCGGTAAAATTTTGCGCCGCGAGTTGCGCAGCACAGCTTCAAGTTAAATAGTCACAATTGCTTCAATACTGCCTTACGCGTACAAGCTGTATTGGCTGATACTGTGCAAATGGGCTGAATTTATATTGTTCTACACGTTACTCTTTTGAAAATAAAAAACGCCCACTCAACAGAGTGGGCGTTTTTCGGCATAAGAGCCTGACGATGTCCTACTTTCACACGGGAACCCGCACTATCATCGGCGCTAA
>JAYSRE010000057.1:0-39252 GCA_043721235.1 Polaromonas sp.
TGATGCGGTTGGCGGGGCTGACCATTAAAAAGTTGACCCCAGCTTCTTTGGCCTTGACTTTCTTGGCCACCGCCTCGGCGATTTTTACGCACAAATCTACCGCGTAACCCACTGGGTGTTTGTCTGCGTCAAGGTAAGAGAATGGCACTGACGATTCGCGGTGGGCAATGGTAATTTTGCCGCCGTTTTGCAGCCGATCAACTACGCTGGGGCCAGGCTCTGCGGCCCACGCGCTGGTGGCGCTTAGCAGCAAAGCAATACTAAGGTACCGGGTTTGTAAGCCCAAAACAGGTGCGTTCATGGTGTGTCTCAAATCTAGGCCTAAGCCTAGGTCACGGTCAAGGTATAAGCAGGGTCTGTGCCCATTTGCCCGGTCCCCTTCATTTACTTGGCTTACTTGCTGATCGCGCGAAAAAATCACTGCGGTAGCTGAGCTCCTAAACGCAGAGGCTGCGTCAGTTTGTCAGGCACTAGTAAGGCTTCCATTTGCGCGCGCGTCATGATACCAAGGGCTTCTGCAGTTTCAGCGATCGGCATGCCAGTGGCAATAGCGGTTTTCGCTATGAGGGCGGATTTTTCGTAGCCAATCAGCGGGTTCAGCGCGGTGACCAAGGTGACGGATTCACGCACCCGCTTGGCCAGCAGTTCGCGGTTGGGTTCTATGCCGGCTACGCAATTGGCTTGCAGAGTCAAGCAGGCTTGGCTTAAGTGGGAGATGCTTTTGAACAGGCTCCAGCCCATGATGGGTTCAAAGGCGTTGAGCTGCAGTTGCCCTGCCTCGCTGGCCATGGTGACGGTAATGTCGTTGCCAATCACCTCAAACGCCACTTGGTTCATCACCTCGGGGATCACCGGGTTGACCTTGCCCGGCATGATCGACGAGCCCGCTTGGCGCGCAGGCAGCTTGATGTCGCCAAAGCCTGCCTGCGGGCCGCTGGACAGCAGGCGCAGGTCGTTGCAAATTTTGCTTAACTTGCAGGCAATACGTTTAAGCACGCCTGAAAGCTGCACAAATGCGCCCGTGTCTTGCGTAGCCTCAATCAAGTTAATCGCTTTGACCACCGGTATGTTGCATTCTTCGGCCAGAAACTGGCAGGCCATGTCGGCGTAGCCAGCAGGCGCGTTGATGCCGGTGCCAATGGCGGTCGCGCCCAGGTTAATCTCCTCAATTAGTGCACGGGCCTCACGCAGCCGGGCTTCGTCCTCGCCAATCATGATGGCGTAGGTTAAAAACTCCTGGCCCAGCGTCATAGGCACGGCGTCTTGCAGCTGCGTGCGGCCGATTTTGAGAATGTCTTTGAACTCATCGGCCTTGGCCTCAAAGCCACTGCGCAGCGTGGCCATCGAGCCTAGCAAGCGGTCTATGCCGGTCCACAGCGCAATCCGCACGGCGGTGGGGTACACGTCGTTGGTGCTTTGCGATGCATTGACGTGGTCGTTGGGGTGCAGCACGTCGTAGCGGCCTTTCTCATGCCCCAGCTTTTCCAGCGCTAGGTTGGCCAGCACTTCGTTGGCATTCATGTTGGTCGACGTGCCTGCGCCACCTTGGATTACGTCCACCACAAATTCGCTGTGGTGCAATCCGTTGATCAAATCATTGCAGGCCAAAATAATCGCTCCTGCGCGTTTGCGGTCTAGTGCGCCTAGCTCGGCATTGGTGCGGGCAGCGGCTTTTTTGACAAAGCCGAATGCACGAATCAAGTCGGGCATGGCGGATATGGCGGTGCCAGAGATGGGAAAGTTGTCTACCGCCCGCGCAGTGTGTACACCCCAATAGGCGTTGGCAGGAATTTGCATCTCGCCCAAGAAGTCGTGTTCGGTGCGGTGGGTGGCGGTGGTCATGGTGTTTGGCCTTGTTGGGTAACTGGTTGAACTGTAGGTTTTACAGACTGAATATGCCAATGCTGTTTGGGCGCTTAGTTATGCAAAATATTTATGACAAGTGTTTAATGAATATTTTGCATATCTTTTTGTCCTAGGACTTTCCCTAGTTTTAGGTGGTTTTGGTGGGCAGGGAGGCCAAGGTCGATTTGAATACGGTACTTCGTATTTTTAAGCATTTTGGCCCTGTAGCCCAAGTAAATGCTAAACAAGCAGCTATGAAATATGTAGTTCAGGTAACGTGTATTGCCCACTAGCCAGACAGCAAAAAAGCCAGACCACAAACCACAACACGCCCTTTAGCGTTAGGTGCCGCAGCAGTGCGCGCCCCCCAAAAGAACAAGCCCCAACGCCGCTGCGAACGCACACGGGCGTGCACACAAAAAGCCTCTGCAAATTTGCCTCCTACAATCCTTGCATGACCGCTAAAAACCTCAAACCCGCTGACTACCTGACCAAAATCTTGAATGCCAAGGTGTACGACGTGGCCATTGAGTCGGATTTAACGCATGCTAAACAGCTTAGTCGCCGCTTAAGCAACACCGTGCTGCTCAAACGCGAAGACCAGCAAGCGGTGTTTAGCTTCAAGCTGCGTGGGGCGTACAACAAAATGGCGCATCTGTCAGCTGAGGAGCTAAAAAAAGGCGTGATTACAGCTTCTGCAGGAAATCACGCGCAAGGCGTTGCGCTTTCTGCTCAGAAGCTAGGCGCACGCGCGGTAATCGTCATGCCAGTCACTACGCCTCAAGTAAAAGTTGATGCTGTAAAAAGCTGGGCCGGCGAGGTGGTTTTGCATGGCGACAGTTATGCCGAAGCCTACCAGCATGCACTGGGCTTACAAAAGAGGCAGGGGCTAACTTTTGTGCACCCTTTTGATGACCCCGATGTGATTGCCGGGCAAGGCACGATTGCCATGGAAATGTTGCGCCAGCACCAAGGGCAGTTGAATGTGGTGTTTCTGGCAATCGGTGGCGGTGGACTTATAAGCGGCATGGCCAGCTATATCAAAGCAGTGCGGCCTGAAATCAAAATCGTAGGCGTACAGATGACGGACTCCAACGCTATGCTGCAGTCAGTTCAAGCAAAAAAGCGCATCACGTTGAAAGAAGTAGGGTTGTTTGCCGATGGCACCGCTGTCAAGCTGGTCGGCGAGGAAACTTTTCGCATTGCTCGCAACTTGGTAGATGAGTTTATCGAGGTGGACACCGATGCCGTGTGCGCGGCCATCAAAGACGTTTTTTTAGACACCCGCAGCATCGTGGAGCCCTCTGGCGCGATGGCGGTAGCCGCCATTAAACAGTACGTAACGAAGCATAAAACAAAAGGTGAGACTTATGCCGCCGTGCTGTGCGGCGCCAACATGAACTTTGACCGCCTGCGCTTTGTCGCCGAGCGGGCTGAGGTGGGCGAAGAGCGCGAGGCGCTGTTTGCTGTCACAGTGCCTGAGGAGCGCGGCAGTTTCAAGCGCTTTTGCGAGACCATTGGCACGCTGCCGCGATTTGGCCCCGCCGGCACCAATGGCAAAACCAGCGCTAGTGCAGCACGCAACGTGACCGAATTTAACTACCGTATCAGCGGCCCTGACCAGGCCCATGTGTTTGTGGGCCTGACCACCAGTGCCAAAGGCGAAAGTACCAAAATTGCCAGCCATTTGACCAAAAAAGGCTTCAAAACACTCGACCTCACGCATGACGACTTGGCCAAAGAGCATCTGCGCCACATGGTGGGCGGGGCCAGCGCGCTGGCCAAAGAAGAACGCCTGCTGCGCTTTGAGTTTCCTGAGCGGCCCGGCGCGCTGATGAAGTTTTTAGCGGCCATGCAGCCCGGCTGGAATATCAGTTTGTTTCATTACCGCAACCAAGGCGCAGACTATGGCCGCATTTTGGTGGGCTTGCAGGTGCCCAAGGCCGATACAAAAGCTTTTGTGCAGTTTTTAACAGGCTTGGGCTACCCGTTTGTCGAAGAGACGGATAACCCTGTTTACCAATTGTTTCTAAAAGCTTAGGATATTGTGGAGTTCACTCCATTTGGAAAGATCCTATGCTTAAACTTGGAATACTGATTGACGCTGCAGCCGAGGTACCCGCGCACATACTTGCCAACCCGCATGTGCGCATGCTGCCTATTGCCATCCAAATCGACACCCAAGCGTTTCAAGATACACGGCAAGAGCGTTCTACCCGTGACTTTAATTCTCAGTACCTGAACTTGCGCGCCGCCGAGGTGTCGCAGTCCATCCCGCCCAGCAGCGAGGCCATTGCCCAGTTTTTTGCACAGCATATTGCGCTGGACTTTGACCATGTGTTTGGTCTGTTTGTGACCTCCACCCGGTCGCCGATTTTTAAGAATGCGTTTGCCGCTGCCTCCCGTGCCATCAATGACACCATGCCGCTGCGCGCCAATGCAGGTGTGAAAGGCCCGCTCTTGGTAGAGTGCTATGACAGCCTGAACATGTTTACCGGCTATGGCGTGCAGGTGATGGAGGCTCTGCGCCAGTTTGGTGCAGAGCCATCGGTGGCCAATATACGCGTGAACATGCAGCGCCTGAGCAAAAGTGCTTACTGTTATGTGGCTCCCAGCCAGCTTGATTTTATTGTCACCCGCGCCCGTGCCAAAGGTGAAAATAGCGTGGGTACGCTTGGCAAAGCGGCGGCAAAAGTGCTGGGAATATTACCGGTTTTACGCGCCTACCAAGGCCAAACCGAGGCCGTTGCCAAAGTGCGCGGCGACACCGCAGCGCGCACCTATGTGTTTGACATAGCGCGCCGCGAGCTTGCACGCGGGCTGCTCGCGCCTTTTATCAATGTGTCTTATACCGGCCCTGTCGACACAGTGCTGGCCATGCCGCACTACAATAAGTTATGCGCTGAGGCAAAGCTAAAGGGTGTGACGGTGAGTTTGCAGGAAATGTCTCCTACAGGCTCGATCAACTTAGGGCCAGAGGCCTTAACGGTAGGCTTTATGGGCCAAGCGCACGAGCCTAGTTTGTAACGGCTTTGGCTGCGGCGCGCCTTGCGTACTGCTGTCGTTTTGCGGCCTGGCTGCACGAGCCGTTAAGGCGGCGCGTTTTATTATTCAACAGGCTTTACTTCCATGAGTTTCACGCTTCCCGCTGTAGCGCCTTTGCGTTACAGCGCCCTGGACACCGCTTTTGCTGCAAAAATTCAGCACAAAATAGACTTTAAAACCAAGCCCCAAGGCGCGCTAGGCCAGCTTGAAGACTTGGCGCTGCAGCTGGCCTGTATTGGCCAAAGCGAGGCGATTACCCTGCACGGCCCACAGATGCTGGTGTTTGCAGCCGACCACGGCATCACAGCCGAAGGCGTTTCAGCGTTTCCAGCGGCGGTTACCCAGCAAATGGTAGCCAACATGCTGTCGGGCGGCGCAGCGGTGAACGTGTTTGCCCGCCAGCATGGCTTTGCCCTGACCGTGGTAGACGCAGGCGTAGCGGCAGAACTGCCTGCCCATCCCCAGCTGCTACAGTACAAAATAGCCTTGGGTACGGCCAATGCGTGCACTGGCCCGGCCATGACGGCTGCACAGGCCCAGTCTGCTGTGCAAGCCGGCATGGAGGTGGTGCGCGGCCTGGCGGGCAACGTGCTGGCGTTGGGCGAGATGGGCATTGGCAATACGTCCAGCGCAGCGCTGATTTTTGCGCTGCTGGCCCAGCTGCCCGTGGCCGATGTGGCGGGGCGCGGCACGGGCCTGGACGATGGGCAAATGCAAACCAAGCTGGCCGCGCTGCGCAAGGCTGCTGCGCTGCATGCAGGTGTGACCAAGGCTACCGGCGCAGCCAGTAGCACTGCAGTGGGCGCAGAGCTGGGCCACAGTGTGCCCATGGCCGTGCTGGCCGCAGTGGGCGGTTTCGAGATCGCCATGATGGTGGGCGCCATGCTGCAAGCCGCCAGCGAGCGCCGGGTGGTGCTGGTAGACGGTTTTATTGCCAGCGCGGCTGCGTTGGTGGCCTGCCAGCTGGCACCGCAAGCCAAAGACTACATGGTGTTTTGTCACCTGGGCGCAGAGCATGGCCACCGCGCGCTGTTGCAGCACCTGCAGGCCAAGCCGCTGTTGGGGCTGGGTCTGCGTTTGGGTGAGGGCACCGGCGCGTTGCTGGCCTGGCCGCTGCTGCAGTCAGCAGTATTGTTTTTGGCTGAGATGGCCAGTTTTGAATCTGCTGGGGTGGACCAACGGGCTTAGATTGTGGTGGTTTTTATGCTGTGGGTGAATATCTTGGCACTATTAAAATAATAGCTACTCATTAAGCATTTCCTTGGGCGATAGGGCTAAAACGTAATCCAAAGAGGGGCAAAAGCAAGTCTGTAAAAAATAGCCCATATCCGACTATCATTTACTGTGCAATTTATCCGCCATTTTTTACTAGCCGTTCAGTTCTTCACCCGCATTCCCATCACCGGTGCACTAGCCCATTGGGTAGGGTACAGCCCCGCTATGCTGCGCTCCAGTGCGGCGCATTTTGCGGGGGTGGGTTGGCTGGTGGGTTTGGTGGCTGCCACCGTGTACGGTGCGCTGGCGTACAGCACGGGTTCGGTGTTTGCGCCCCTGGTGGCGGCTTGCTTTAGCACCGTCGCTACCGCCCTGTTGACGGGCGGTTTTCATGAGGACGGCTTGGCCGACGTGGCCGACGGCTTGGGCGGCAGCTATGACCGCAGCCGTGCGCTAGAGATCATGAAAGACTCGCGCGTAGGCGCGTTTGGTGCAATGGCGCTGGTACTGGCGCTGGCGTGCAAGTTGAGCCTACTGGCAGCACTGGGCAGTTCGGCTAGTTCGGGTGGCTCGGGTGGCTCGGGTGGTGCCAGCCTGGCGGGCTTAGGCCTAACCTGTGTGATGCTGCTGGCAGGCCATGTGGTGTCACGCGCTTGCCCGATGGTGCTGGTGCGCTATTTGCCCCATGTGGGCGACACAGCCACCTCCAAGTCCAAGCCGCTGGCCGACCAGATCAGTGCTAGCGCGCTGTGGTGCAACTTTGCATGGTGTTTAGGGCTTGTGCCCCTTGTCTACAGCGCACAAGCAGCTGTGCAATTTGCAGCGGCATTGGCTTGCGCTTTGGCTGCGCTGGCCGTTATGGCGCGGCTGTTTGCGCGGCGTTTGCAGGGTTTTACGGGTGACTGCTTAGGCGCAACCCAGCAGGTGTGCGAGATTGCCTTTTACCTGGGTGCGCTGCTGGCCTGTGGCGCGGCGGGTGCCTGATGCGGCTGCGGCTGGTGCGCCATGCACAGCCCTTGGTGGCCGCTGGAGTGTGCTACGGCGCGCTGGATGTGCCCGCCGACCTGCAAGCCACCGCCAGCGTGGCGCAGCACCTGGCGCTGCAGCTTGCACAGGGCACCACAGTGCACTATTCGCCGCTACAAAGATGTGAGCTGCTGGTTCAGCATTTGCTTGGGCTACGGGCCGATTTAGCTTGTAAATCAGTACCCCAACTGCGTGAAATGGACTTTGGCCACTGGGAAGGAAAGCGCTGGAATGAGTTAGCTCCTGCCGAGCTGGCAGCCTGGACTGACAACTTTGAAAACTACCGCTGCGGCGCTGTGGGTGAAACCACCGCTGAGTTTGTACGCCGCGTGCACAGCGCGTTGCTGGCAACTGTACCTGCGCCAGGTTCTACGCCAAACAGGGCAGCCTTGCCTTGTAGTTCGCCCACTGTATGGGTTACCCACGCAGGCGTCATGCGCGCTACATTGTGGCTGGGGCAGCAGGGCTGGCTGAACCATCCTTGCGACCAGACTCTCCCCCCAGCTCTCGGTTTGCGCGCGAGCGACTGGCCCCAGGACGCGCTGGGTTTTGGCCAGTCGCTGCAGGTGGCGTACCCGGCTCAAAGCCCGGAATAAAGGGCTGCGCCGATGTAGCTGATGGGGCCATAACGGTCGGTGCTGGCAGGGCAATTTGCGGTTGAATTGTTGGCTGGGGTGGCGGTGCAGGCATTGCGGAGCCCACTACGGCACTGGCCTGTTTAGGCAGCTCTAGCGTAGCACCTGCTGGCGCATCTTTTGCACTGGCCAGCACGGCTTGGCGGCTCTCGACCGATTGCAGCAACACACCTTCGCTTAGCTGTCCGCCTATGCGGTAGGGCCGTGCGGGCTTGCCGTCCACGGCAACCAGCGCAATACCTTGGCGGGCGCTGTTGCCCACCACCACACCAGTCAGTACAAAGCGGCTGGCGTTAATGCCGCTGTCCGCGGCGGGGCCTGCGCTGGGCGCGACCGCAACTTGGCCACCGCCTAAGCTGCGTGCCAAGGCAGCACTGTCTACTGCGGGGGCCGCAGTGCTGGTCACTACCGCTGCATTGGCCGGGGCGCTGGTGCCCTGCACCAATTTCAAAACCCAAAACACGCCGCTGGCAGCCGCCAGCAACCACAGGGCAAATGTAGCTAACCGTATCGTCCATTTTTGTCGCATTTGCATATTATGATGGCTTTATGAAGCAATCTACCTCACCCTCCTCTTTGCCCGCCCTCGGCCACCGTGTTTTGCACAGCGCTGGGCGCAGCCTGCTGCAACGCGGTTTTACCTTGATTGAACTCATGGTGGTTTTGGTCATCATAGGTGTCCTGGCCGCTATCATTGTGCCCAATGTGCTAGACCGCGCTGACGATGCCCGTGCAACCGCTGCCAAGACCGACATTACCAACACCATGCAAGCCCTTAAACTTTATAAGCTAGACAACCAGCGCTTCCCCAGTGCTGAACAAGGCTTGCAAGCGCTGATCGCCAAGCCCACCACCGGCATGGTGCCTGGCAACTGGAAGCCTTATTTAGAAAAATTGCCCAACGACCCGTGGGGCCGCCCTTACCAATACCTTAATCCCGGCATCAAAAGTGAGATTGACGTAATGTCTTTTGGCGCTGATGGCCTAGCCGGGGGCGAGGGTAAGAATGCAGATATTGGCAGCTGGTAACTGTAAAAAAATTCGCGGCTTCACCCTGCTGGAACTGCTGGTGGTGATTGCCATCATCGCCATTGCCACGGCCGGCGTGTCGCTGGCACTGCGCGACAGCACCACTACTGCGCTAGAGCGCGAAGCGCAGCGTCTGGCGGCTGTCCTGGAGGCTGGACGCAGTCAGTCGCGTACCACGGGACTGGCGCTGCGCTGGCGTGCCAATGCCGATGGGTTTAGCCTGACCGACGGCGTGGTGCTAGATACCGACAAACTTCAAAGCTGGCTTACACCAGGCATCACGGTGCAAACGGGTGGTCCGCTGCCTGAGGTGCTGCTGGGGCCCGAGCCCATCATTGCGCCGCAAACCATCACGCTGGTGCTCGATGGCCGCAGCGTGGTGATTGTTACCGATGGGCTGCAGCCTTTTCGCATCAGCGCGGCAGCCGCCAGCGTGCCCAGGGCAGCGGGATCGTAATGTTACGTGCGATGCCGCGCTCACTGCCCGTGCAAAATCGGTGCCAACAAGGCTTTACCTTGATCGAGATTATGGTGGCGCTGGCCGTGGTGTCGATTGCGTTGTTGGCAGGCTCGCAGGCGGTCACTGCGCTGGCGCGCGGTGCCCAGCGCCAAAGCGACGTACTGCTGGCGCAAATGTGCGCAGAAAACGAGCTGACCAAAATACGCCTGTCCAAACAAATGCCCGGCGTAGGCGACAGCACCAGCACCTGCGACCAAGCAGGCAAAACCTTCAATGTGCGGCTAGAAGTGCGGCCCACGCCCAACCCCAGCTTCATGCGCGTTGAGGCTTTGGTGCTAGACCAAACCACCCCAGTGCTCAACGTGGCCACCATTGTGGGTCGGTTTTAGCCATGTCCCTGCGCAATCATTACGGCCGCAGCCAAAACCATCCGGCCCAACCGGCCCACGGCTTTACGCTGGTGGAGCTGCTGGTGGCGCTGTTCGTCATGTCGCTGCTGGCACTGATGAGCTGGCGCGGCATTGACGGCATGGCCCGCGCTCAAGAAACCAGCCGCGACCGCGCCGACCAGGTGGCCACCTTGCAAACCGTGCTGGCCCAGTGGCAAACTGACCTGGACCAAATGCTGCAAACCCAACACACCAGCGCGATTGACTACGATGGCAGGGTGCTGCGCATCACGCGCCGTTACGGCCCCACCGAGCTGCGCGTAGTTGGCTGGGGCAGGCGCGATATCGACGGCGCGACCCGCTGGCTGCGCTGGCAGTCTGACCCGGTTAATTCCCGTGCCGAGCTGCTGGCTGCGTGGTCACAGGCCGCACTGTGGGGCCAAAACCCCAGCAGCGCAGCACGCCAGCGCGAAGTAGTGCTGGCCAGCATCGACAATTGGCAAATTTTTTACTACCGCAACGACAGCTGGTCTAACCCGCAGAACACCGCCGACACTGGCGCAGCACCTGTTGCACCACCTGCTGGCCAGCCCCCCGCACCGCAGGCGGCCCCAGGTACCCCCAGTGCTGCGCTGGCCCCGCCGCCCGACGGCGTAAGGTTGGTGCTGACACTGGCCGCAGGCCAAGCGCTGGCCGGTACCATCACCCGCGACTGGGCTCGCCCCATCATTGGCGGAGGCAGGTCGTGACACCGACTGCAGTGCAACCCGTCATGCAACCCGTCACGCAGGCCTTAGTGGCGCGCCCCTTAGCCCAGCGCGGCGCGGCTCTGCTAGCGGCCATGCTCACCGTAACCTTGGTGGCCAGCTTTGCCGCCGCTGCCGCCTGGCAGCAGTGGCGTGCGGTAGAGATCGAAACAGCCGAGCGCGCCCGTGTGCAGGCGGGCTGGATTTTGGTAGGTGCACTGGACTGGGCGCGTTTGATTTTGCGCGAAGATGCCCGCTCTGGCGGGGCCGACCATCTGGCCGAACCTTGGGCGGTGCCTTTGGCCGAGGCGCGGCTGTCAAGCTTTTTAGCAGCCGATAAAAACAACGTCGCACTGTCCCCTGACGAGCAAGGCAGCGAGCTGTTTTTATCGGGTCAAATTGCCGACATGCAAGCCCGCATGAATGTGTTTAATTTGATCGAGAATGGCCGTCCGTCTCAGCCAGCGCTGGCCAGTTTCATCAAACTGTTTGACCTGCTAGACCTGGAAACACGCGAGCTGTTTAAACTGATGGAGGGTTTGACTGCTGCACTGGACAACACCACTGCGACCAACAACGCCAGCTCTTTCGCCCCCATCTTGCCCGAGCGGGTGGAGCAACTGGTGTGGCTGGGCTTGTCGCAATCCACGCTGGACAAGCTGGCCCCATTTATCACCCTGCTGCCCAGCCGCACGCCGGTGAACCTGAACACGGCACCTGCTGAAGTGCTCTATGCCAGCGTGCCTGACCTGGAGCTTGACGGAGCCCGCCGCTTGGTCAGCCAGCGAGCGACCCAGCATTTTCGCAACCTAGGCGAGGCGGGCAGGCTGTTTCCAGCACTGGCGGGCCAGTTTAACGAGGGCCAACACAGTATTGCCAGCCGTTACTTTGAGGTACGCGGGCGCCTGCGTCTGGAAGATGTAGTTGTGCAAGAACGCTCTTTGGTGCAGCGCAATGGCCTGGAGGTAAAGACCTTGTGGCGTGAGCGGGCCAGCTTGGCCAAGTTTGAGGCCCAAGCCTCCTTACAATGAGGCCCTAGACCTTATGAGCACACTAATTCTTACCCTTAACCTGCCCAGCACAGGGCAGGGCCAGCCCAGCCCTGAGTTTGACTGGTGTTTGGCCAGCAACGCGCACACAGTTAGCAGCCACGGCAGCGCGGCCATTGCCCTGCTGCCACGCGCGCAAGACACCGTGCTGCTGCTGCCTGGTGCCGCCGTATCGTGGCACCGCGTAACCTTGCCCAAACTGGGGCGCTCGGTATCAGCGCAAAAAATGCGCGCTGTGCTGGACGGCTTGATTGAAGAGCAATTGCTAGACGACACCGCAGCCCTGCACATTGCCAGCTACCGGCCTGCTGGCGAGGTAGATGCTAACGCCTGCTGGTTGGCCGTGTGCGACAAAGCCTGGCTGGTGCAGCAGGTGCAAGCGGTGCAGGCTGCGGGCCTGTCGATCAGCCGCATCGCTGCGCACAGCTACCCTGTGGCGGCAGAGCCCGGCGAACCGGGCGGCAGCATCGCGCCAGAGGGCATGGGCAGCGATGGCAACACACCCTCCAGCGCAGCGCGTGTGCACGTAAGCGGCACGCTAGAGACCGCCAGCATTACGGTAGCCAACGCACACGGCGTGCTAACAGCCGCACTGGCACAAGCGCGCGCAGTGTGGCCTGGTTTGGCCGATGCGTATGGGGTTGGCGCAGCCTACATTACGGCTGAACCTGCAGTGGCTGCTGCGGCTGAGGCCGCGCTGGGCTGCAAAGTGGCCATCGTACAAAGTTCCCAGCAGGCTTTGCAAGCCTTGCTAGATGCCCGCAGCATGGGCCTGGATTTAGCCCAGGGTGACCTGGCTGTGGCAGGCCGTGGCCGCTGGCTGCAGCAGGTAAGCAGCGTCGGGCGCGACCTGCTGGCAGCCCCGGCTTGGCGCGCAGCCCGTTGGGGTACGGTATGGTTGCTGCTAGCCCATGTGGTGGGCCTCAACGCATGGGCATGGAACGAGCGCACCAGCCTAGAGGCCAAGCGCCGCCAAACCAGCCAAATTCTCAGTCAAACTTTCCCTAATGTAAAAGTGGTGGTGGACGCGCCGGTGCAAATGCAGCGCGAGCTGGCCGTGCTGCGCCAAGCCAGCGGCGGCCTGGGCAGCCGCGACCTGGAAAGTATGCTGGCGCGCTTTGCTTTGCAGGCCCCCACAGCTACTGCGCCTACTGCCATCGAGTTTGCCTCGGGCGAGGTGGTGCTTAAAGGTGCGGGTCTGAACGCCACCCAACTGGCCGAGTTCCAGCCCAAGTTGCGCAGCGCAGGGCTTGCGACCCGGGTAGACGGTGAGCGCATTGTGCTGTCCGAAGCTGCGCCTTCAGGCCCTGGAGGTGCACCATGAACACCGTCAAATTATGGTGGGCGGGTTTAGCTGCGCGTGAGCAGCGCATGCTGGGAGTGGCTGCTGCAGTGGTGGCCTTGGCGCTGCTATGGTTTGTCGCAGTAGCACCTGCGCTGCGTACCTTGCGCAGCGCTACTGCGCAACAAGCCGCAGCCGACAGCCAGCTGCAAAGCATGCGCGCGCAGGCCGAGCAAGCTACCGCCCTGCGGGCGCAGCGCCCTTTAAGCTACGACGAAGCCCTGCGCAACTTGGAAAGCTCCGTCAAACAAACTTTGGGGACAGGTGCTACGCTGACCGTCAACGACACGCGGGCCAGCCTTACTTTGAAAAATACCAGTGCTGATGCACTGGCCCTGTGGCTAGGCCAAGCCCGCATCAACGCCCGCGTGGTGCCCAGCGAGGCACGCTTGCAGCGCAGCGCAGCACCTGCAAGTGCTGCAGCGACTGCAGTGAGCTGGGACGGTACCTTGGTACTGGCCTTGCCGCCGCGCTGATCCTCAGCCCATTGCACCCAACTATCTCGCTAGCGCCCCTCCTTAACATGCCCCGCAGTTTCAACCGCACCACTTCTAGCCGCCGCCGTGCGGGTGGGCCGCCGCGCGCGCGCGCGCAGCCTGGCACCACCAGCTTTAAGCGCTGGGGCGCGCTGGGCGCACTGCTGGGTGCCAGCGGTGCGGTGGTCTGTTTTGCGCCTGCTGCGTGGCTGGCCACAGGAGTGGCCAGTGCCAGCCGGGGCCACGTGCTGCTGGCCGACGCGCGCGGCACGGTATGGCAAGGTTCAGCCCAACTGGTGCTCACCGGTGGCGCGCAGTCCAATGACGCTACCGCGCTGCCCCAGCGCCTGCAGTGGCAGCTGCGGCCTAGCCTGGCGGGCCTGCGCGGCCACGTACTGCCCGAGTGCTGCAGCAAGCAGCCAGCCCAGATGGCTG
This sequence comes from Polaromonas sp., assembly GCA_043721235.1. Taxonomy (GTDB): domain Bacteria; phylum Pseudomonadota; class Gammaproteobacteria; order Burkholderiales; family Burkholderiaceae_C; genus JAAFIP01. The sequence continues at coordinate 13,693 of JAYSRE010000057.1, forward strand.
TTCAAGCCCAGTGGGGTGGTGCCACGCTGCGGGTCAGCGGTCTGCAAATGAACCTGCCCGCCCAACTTCTAGCAGGCCTAGGCACCCCGTGGAATACGCTCAGCCCCCAAGGCCAGTTGGCCTTGGTTAGCCCCAGTTTTAGCGTGGACTACCGTCAAGGCCGCGCCGTCTTTGACGGCAGTGCTACCTTGGATATGACAGATATTTCGTCCCGCTTGTCCACCTTGCGGCCCTTGGGGGACTACCGCCTAAGTTTGAACGGTGGGGCCGCGCCCACAGTGCAGTTGCAAACGCTACAAGGCGCACTGCAGTTGTCCGGTTCGGGCCAGTGGGTAGGCTCGCGCATGCGTTTTTCGGGCGAAGCCAGTGCCGCGCCCGAACGCGAGGCCGCGCTGACAAATTTGCTCAATATCATTGGCCGCCGCCAGGGTGCCAAATCGCTAATTTCAGTAGGATAACTATGAAAACACCACACCACAGCCAATGGCAGCGCACTACTATTTTTATAGCTATCTGTGCAGCATTTTCTTGGGCCCCAGCTGTATTTGGCTTAAAAATAGCAGGCCAAGCCCATGCCCAAACTCCAGCGCCTGTCGCACCTGCAGCCAGTGCATCGGTCCCCGCTACCAGCAGCGTCAACCGCAGTGCAGAAGGCGTAACGCTGAACTTTGTGAACGCCGAAATTGCCGAAGTAGCCCGCACCATGGGGGTGATGACCAACCGCTCGATCGTGGTCGACCCGCGCGTCAAAGGCACCATGAATTTGAGCAGCGACAAGCCGTTGTCCACCTCTGCAGCTTACAACCAGTTTTTGACTGCCTTGCGCCTGCAGGGCTTTAGCGTGGTCGATTCAGCGGGCATCTCGAAGGTGCTGCCTGAGGCAGAAGCCAAGCTGCAGGGCGGCGCGGTCAGCACCAGCGAGGCCAAGGTCAGTGGCAACCAAATCGTGACGCAAATTTTCCGTTTAAATTACGAAACTGCGAACAATTTGGTGCCTATACTGCGCCCGCTGATCAGCCCGAACAACACCATCAACGTCAACCCCGGCAACAACTCTTTGGTGATTACGGACTACGCTGATAACCTGCAGCGCATGGCACGCATCATCGCCGCGCTGGACATTTCTAACGCCTCCGATCTGGAAATCATCACGCTGCAGCATGCTTTGGCCTCAGAAATGGCCCCGCTGCTGATCCGCTTGACGGAAGGCGGCGCAGGCGCTGCTGCTGGCCAGGGTGACGCATCGTTTAAAACCACTATCTTGCCGGAGTCTCGCAGCAACACCATCATTGTGCGCACTGCCAACCCCGCGCGCTTGGCCATGATCAAAGCCTTGGTGAGCAAACTTGACCAGCCCACTTCTGCACGCGCCGCGGGTAACATTCATGTGGTGTACCTTAAAAACGCCGATGCCACCCGTGTAGCAACTACGTTGCGTGCGGCGCTGGCGGCCAATACGGCGGGAGCTTCTGCAGCGGGTGGTGGTGCAGCGGCCGCGCCAGCACAGGCTGCCGGTGCGCCCAGCGCAGCCACAGCGCCCACTGCACAAAATGCGCTGCCCTCAACCGGCGGCAACATCCAAGCTGACCCCGCTACCAACAGCCTGATCATCACTGCCAGCGAGCCGCAGTACCGCCAAATTCGCGCTGTGATTGAGATGCTGGACACTCGCCGCGCGCAGGTGTATGTAGAGAGTTTGATTGTGGAGGTGAGCGACACCAAGGCCGCTGAGTTTGGCATTCAATGGCAAAACGTCCTGGGCAATAAAGGCGATAAAAATATTGGCGTCATAGGCACCAACTTTGGCACGGCAGGCAATATTATTGGCCTTAACGTGGCGGGGGCCAGTGGCACTTCAGGCCTGGCCAGCGCGGCAGCATCCGTTGGTAAAGGGTTTAATTTTGGGTTGGCCCGCAATATCGGCGGCACTTACATACTGGGCATGCTGGCCAATTTTCTGCAAACCAGCGGTGACGGCAATGTGCTGTCCACCCCCAATTTATTGACGCTGGACAATGAAGAAGCCAAAATTGTGATTGGCCAAAACGTGCCTTTTGTGACCGGTCAATTTACCAACACCAGTGGCGGTGGCGGCGGCACAGTCAACCCGTTCCAAACGGTCGAGCGTAAAGACGTGGGCATTACGCTGCGGGTCAAACCGCAAATCAGCGAAAACGGCACCATCAAGATGCAGATTTTCCAAGAGGTGTCCAGTGTGGATTCTGCAACCAAAAATGACCCTAGCGGCCCCACCACCAACAAGCGCTCCATAGAGTCCAGCGTGCTGGTAGAAGACGGCGGTATTGTCGTCATTGGCGGCCTGCTGCAAGACGACTTTAGCAACGGCCAAACCAAAGTGCCTGGACTGGGCGACATCCCTTTCTTTGGTAATCTGTTCAAAAGCGAAACACGCAGCCGCAAAAAGACCAATCTGATGGTTTTCATACGCCCCGTAGTGGTGCGCGATGCGCAAAGCACAGAGGCAATTTCACTGGACCGTTACGACATTATCCGCAGCATGCAAAAAGATGCGCAGCCCACACCTAGCTACGCGTTGCCCATTAACGAAGCACCCGTGCTGCCGCCCCAGGCACCTTTAAGGCCTGCCAGTGGCCCGCAAAAGCCTGTGCCTGCGCCTTTAGGGGCCCCTGTTATCGACAAGGTGATGCAGTGAGGTATCCGCTTCCCTACGCCTTTGCCCGCACGCAGCAGGTGCTGCTGCAAGAAGACGCTGGCGACCTCACACTGTGGCTGCACCCCGGATCACCGCGCAGTGCAGTGGCTGAGGTGCTGCGCAAATACAGCGCTACAGCCCCTATTGCTGTCGAATCTATAGCCCAAGATGCACTGGCACAGCGCACCAGTGCAGCTTACGCCCAAGGTGAATCGAGCGCCGCCACGGTGGTGAGCGAGGTGCAAACCGACGCCGACCTGTCGCGCATGATGCAAGAGCTGCCAGCAGTAGAAGACCTGCTGGAAACTTCGGACGACGCGCCGATTATCCGCATGCTCAATGCGCTGCTGACCCAAGCTGCACGCGATGGTGCCAGTGATATTCACATCGAGCCCTATGAGCGCCACAGTGCGGTGCGGTTTCGGGTGGACGGCTCGCTGCGCGAGGTGGTGCAGCCTAACCGCGCACTGCATGCCGCGCTGATCTCGCGCTTGAAAATTATGGCCGAGCTGGACATATCAGAAAAGCGCTTGCCGCAAGACGGCCGCATCAGCCTGCGCATTGGCACCCGTGCAGTAGACGTGCGCGTGAGCACCCTGCCCAGTGCGCATGGCGAGCGCGCGGTGTTGCGTTTGCTGGACAAAACCAGCAACAAGCTCACGCTGGAAGCCGTGGGCATGCAAGGCCCCGTGCTGGCGCAGTTTGAGCAGCTGATTGGCCAGCCGCACGGCATTATTTTGGTCACGGGCCCTACCGGCTCGGGCAAGACCACCACGCTGTACGCGTCACTGGGCAAAATCGATGCCACGCAAACCAACATCATGACAGTGGAAGACCCGATTGAGTACGAGCTGTCTGGCGTGGGCCAAACGCAGGTGAATGCGAAAATTGACCTGACCTTTGCCAAAGCCCTGCGCGCTATTTTGCGGCAAGACCCGGATGTGATCATGATCGGCGAAATCCGCGATTTTGAAACCGCGCAAATTGCCATCCAGGCCTCACTCACTGGCCACTTGGTGCTGGCCACTTTGCACACCAACGATGCCGCCAGCGCCGTGACGCGTTTAACCGACATGGGCGTAGAGCCTTTCTTGCTCAGCTCATCATTGCTGGGCGTACTGGCCCAGCGCCTGGTGCGCAAGCTGTGCACGCATTGCCAAGGTGCAGGCTGTAGCCGCTGCAACAGCACAGGCTACCAAGGTCGCACGGGCGTGTTTGAGCTGCTCAGAAGCAACGACCAAATCCGTGCCATGGTGCACAACAAAGCCTCCGAGGCCGACATTCGCACCACAGCTATCGCCGCCGGCATGACCTTGATGCGTGATGACGGCGAGCGCTTGATTGCCCAGGGCATTACCACCCGCGAAGAGGTGGTGCGCGTAACACGCGACTAAGCGTGGTGCGCCCTTTATGGACTAGACAGGGCCAACGAAAGTCCCAATAACGCCAGCACTACACCAATTGTCCGATTCACCAGAGTTTGATGGCACAGTACTTTTTCTCGCAATACCTCATTGGATAAGAATAATGCTACCAAGCTAAACCATAACCAATGGGCTAGCGACATGAAGCCGCCGTAGCCAAGCTGGATTACCAGTGGCGTATGCAGGCTGACCACTTGGGTGTACACACTCACTACAAAAAGGGTGGTTTTAGGGTTAAGTGCGTTGGTTAAAAATCCCATTCTGAAAAATCCCCACATATTTAATGGTTGTGCTTGAGATGCGAAGGAAGTACAAATGGGACGCGCCATGAACGTGCTGTACCCTAAATAAACCAGGTAGAAGACACCGGCAAATTTCACGGCGAAAAACAACCAAGCAGATTCTTTGAGTACTATGCCAACCCCTAACATTGTGTAGAGAACATGCAGTTGTACGCCCATCGCAATACCCGCTGAGGCCATCAGCCCCGCAAAACGGCCATGCACCAAACTGTTGCGCGTCACCATAGCAAAATCTGCGCCTGGGCTTATAACCGCCAATGCCGTTATGACGGCAACGGCAGTCAACTCAAGCATGCGCACCTTCATTTCCACTTGTTGGGGCGTTGGTTGGAATTTCATTTAAATTAGACAGCATAAATTCACTTACTTTCATGTTAAAAACGTATCGAACTGAATTATTTCAGTCTAGATACGACGTGTAAATCGATTTATAATCACGGATATGCGTGAGAAAAAGTCACCCATCGAGGAGCGCCTGCCTTCTTTAAATACATTGCGTGTATTTGAGGTCGCAGCGCAACATTTGAGTTTTGTGCGTGCTGCACAAGCGCTTTTTGTAACCCACGGTGCGGTCAGTCGACAAATCAAGCAGCTAGAAACCAGCTTAGGGATTACGCTGTTTGAAAGACGCAACCGAGCAGTTTTTTTAACCCCTCAAGGCGAGGTGTTGCTGCAAGGATGCACCAAAGCTATGGATGCCTTGGCACAGGTTATCCAAACAATCAAAGCGCCCGCGGATAACGCGCCCCTGGTGTTGTCGTGCGAGCCCACTGTCGCTATTCGCTGGCTGTTGCCTAGGCTGCTAAGCTATCGCGAGCTTTACCCCCAGTACCCTGTGCTGCTTTTGACGGCAGGAGGCAAAGTTGATTTTGTGCGTGACAAAGTGGATATCGCATTGCGCAGGAATGATTTCAACTTTGATGCAGCGCACTATGCGGAGACAGTTGCACCCGAGTGGGTGGGCCCCGTCTGTGCCCCCAGCTTGCTGGCCGATAATCCGCTGCTAACTTCTGACGATAAGAGCCAACATCTTTGTCTACTGCACTCTAAAACCCGTCTTTATGCTTGGCGGCATTGGCAAGACCGTATGGCCATCTCTGTCAAAGCCTCTCAATCTGAACACTACGAGCATTTTTATTTAAGCTTACAAGCTGCCGGGGCAGGCCTGGGTGTTGCTGTAGGGTCTGCCTACATGGTTGAGGATGACCTGAAAGAGGGGCGATTGCAAGCGCCTTATGGATTCACGCCGGACGGTTCAGACTATGTGCTGCTGTCTGCCCAGCCCTTCGCTTCAGATCCAAGGCGCTTAGCGTTTCTAGGTTGGATACGCAGTGAACTGGGCAATACGCGCCATGCGCTAGGTTTGTAAAAGCCTTTATCATCCGTGCTAAATGATTCTGTTGAACCTAGCCCATGCCCGCCTATCAATTTGAAGCCCTCGATGCCCAAGGCACTACCCGCAAGGGGGTGATGGACGCCGACAGTGTTAAGTCTGCGCGCAGCCAGCTACGGGCGCAGGCGCTGGTGCCTATCGCGGTGGAAGTGGTGGCATCAGGCACCGGCGAAGGCGGCGGTGGCCTGAACATCACCTTGTTTGGTGGGCGCGTATTTAACGCCACCACCCTGGCAGTGTGGACCCGGCAAGTAGCCGGTTTGGTGTCTGCTGGCTTGCCGCTGGAGCGGGCGCTGACGGCTTTAGCGGACGAAGCCGAAGATGATAAGCAACGCAACGTGGTGGCCGCCCTTCGTGCCGAGGTGAATGCGGGTTCCAGTTTTGCCAAAGCGCTGGCCCTGTACCCCAAAGAGTTTGACGACATTTACTGCGCTGTGATTGGTGCTGGGGAAACCTCGGGCAACCTAGGCTTGGTGCTTGAAAAGTTGGCCGACGATTTGGAAGAGCGCCAGCAGCTGCGCGGCAAACTGATTGGTGCAGCGCTGTACCCGGCCATAGTTACGCTGGTGGCGATAGTGATCGTGCTGTTTTTGGTGGGCTATGTGGTGCCGCAAGTGGCCAATGTGTTTGCGGGCAGCAAACGGGCGCTGCCCATTTTGACCCAAATCATGATGGGCATCAGCGCCTTTGTGCGCGGCTACGGGTGGTGGGTGCTGTTGGGTTTAATTTGCATGGGTTTTGCCGGTGTCTACATTCGCCGCATACCTGAGTTTCGCATCAAGATTGACGCCGCATTTTTGAACATTCCGATCATTGGCCGCTTGGCACGGGGCTACAACGCTGCGCGTTTTGCCTCCACATTGGCCATGTTGGCCGGCGCGGGCGTGCCTATCTTAAAAGCCTTGCAAGCAGCGGCTGAAACGCTGAACAACCGCTCCCTGCGCGCCGACGCACAAGATGCGCTGGTATTGGTGCGCGAAGGCGCACCGCTGGCCAATGCGTTGGCGCAAAAAAAGCGTTTTCCTGGCTTGCTGGCCATGTTTGCCCGCTTGGGCGAGCAAACCGGCACGCTGCCAGTCATGCTGCAGCGCGCCGCCACCCAGCTTAGCACTGAGGTGCAGCGCCGCGCTATGGCACTGGCCACCATCCTGGAGCCTTTGCTGATTGTGGCCATGGGCGTGGTGGTGATGCTGATCGTGCTGGCAGTGCTGATGCCGATCATTGAACTGAACCAGCTGGTTAAATAACATGGCTGCTACCCTGCAAGGCAAACTCGTCGTGGCCATTTCGTCGCGCGCGCTGTTTGATTTTGAAGAAGAAAACCATGTGTTTGAGCAGGGCGACGACAAAGCCTACATGCGCCTGCAGCTAGACCGGGTGGAAAGCCCCGCCAAGCCTGGCGTGGCTTTCTCGTTGGTGAAAAAGCTGCTGGCCTTTAACCAACCCGATGCCCAAAAAGTAGAGGTTGTCATCCTCTCGCGCAACGACCCCGTCAGCGGCCTGCGCGTGATGCGCAGCGCCGAGCATTACAAGCTGCCGATTGTGCGCTGCACCTTCACCCGCGGTGAATCCCCCTGGCGCTACCTGCGGCCCTTGCGTGCCAACTTGTTTTTGTCTGCCAAGTCAGAAGACGTGCGCGCCGCGTTGGCCAACGGCTTTGCCGCCGCCACCGTGGCCACCCGCTCTGTGCGCGCAGGCGACCACTACCCCCATGAAGTACGCATTGCTTTTGACGGTGACGCGGTGCTGTTTAGCGATGAGGCCGAGCGCGTGTACCAAAAGTCAGGCCTGCCAGCGTTTCAAAAGCACGAAACTAAAAAAGTAGCCCAACCACTGCCGCCCGGCCCCTTCAAGCCCTTGTTAGAGGCGTTGCACCTGCTGCAAAGCGAGAGCAACCCGCACATTCGCATTCGCACCGCCCTGGTGACTGCCCGCAGCGCACCGGCGCATGAACGCGCTATTCGCACCTTGATGGACTGGAACATCGAGGTTGACCAGGCCATGTTTTTAGGTGGCTTGGACAAAGGTGAGTTTTTGCGTGAATTTGCACCTGATTTTTTCTTTGACGATCAAACAGGGCACGTGGAGTCAGCGGCTAACCATGTACCTGCTGGGCATGTGGAAAGCGGCATTAGCAACAGTTAGATGGCGCTGCGGCGCGCTAATTAGCTTGGTCAGGCGACGGGACAGGTTTGTGCAAACTTACACGAATCACGCGCAGGGCTGCGTTTGTAGCGTCAACTGAAGTTTTGACCCGTTGCGCTAAATGCCCCCCAACACCAAACCGGCAAAGCGTCGATGGAGTGTGGCCTTGGTGAAAATCTGGAGAAAGGCGCGTCGTACTACCCAACGGGCAAATACTCAGGCTACCTGCGCGTGATTTCGCAAGATTTTGCAGCAAGGCCACACTCAAGCGGCGCAAATGTACAAATGCAGGTAAAAAAATCTTCAAAGACCTTTAAAAACCACAAAACCCAACAAACAAGAATTTCAAGCCAAACAGCCTTACCGCCCAAGAAAATACTACACGAGTAGCTATTAAATCAATAGTAATCTGCCAGCCGATACCGTTTTGAAGCCAATACGTAAGCCGCCCAAGCTGTAACCCGTTTGTAATCGTGCAGTGGGTTTTAGCCACTTAGGCACCTGATAATCACAGCATGAACCCACCCTTCCATGCCTGCGTTGACATTGGCGGCACCAAAGTTGCTGTGTCCTTGGCCGATACACAGTCGACCCATACTTTGCAACTGCACGCTCGCCGCGCCGAGCCTACTGCCAAAGAGGGGGCGCGAGATGCGTTGTCTGGGCAAATTATCCGCATGATTGGCAACGCTTGCGCCGAGCTAGGTATTGAAGAAACACAAGTGGTCAGCGTAGGCGTGTCCAGCTGCGGCCCGTTCGTCATGCAAGCCGGGCACATAGAGCTGGCTGCGCCCAATATTTGCGGCGGCCCTGGCGGTGCGGCGCGCGGCCTGCCCAATAACTGGATGAGCGCGCCGCTACAGGCCCCCCTGGCGGCACGCTACCCACAGGTGCGCGTGGTAAACGACGCTATTGGCGCGCTAGAGGCCGAACGCCGCTGGGGCGCGCTGCAAGGCGCAGACCACTGCGCTTACGTCACGTGGAGCACTGGCATTGGCGTAGGCCTGTGCGTAGATGGCAGGGTATTGCAAGGCAAAAACGGCAACGCGGGCCACGCAGGCCACATGTTTGTAAGCGACCATCCAACTGCCGCCTGCGGCTGCGGCAACTACGGTGACCTGGAAGCTGTGGTGGCAGGCAACGCGCTGCCGCGCCGTTTTGGTGTTGAAGCGGCGGAACTTTTTGCAGCCGCCCGCGCGGGTGATGCACCTGCCGTAGCCCAGGTAGACGAGCTGTGCAGCGTGATGGGCCGGGCGCTGTACAACCTGATTGTGACGCTGGATTTGCAGCGCATCAGTTTGGGCGGCAGTGTGTTTTGGCATAACCAAGACCTGCTGCTGCCCAAGCTGCGCTCGCAAGTGGCAGGCAAGCTGCCCGCGCTAACGAGCGGCTGCGAGATTGTGCCCGCTGGCTTGGGGCTGACGGTGGGCGACTTAGGCGCGCTGGCGCTACTGCCTGGCTGAATTCTGTTGATTTGAAAGATGCCCTCACCATGGTTTTAACAATTAACGGTACCGTCACCCAAGGCCATGGCGTGGCCTCTGGCAAATCGGCTAACAGCCCGTACCCCGCTGGCTCTGTGGCCATGCAAGCCCCTTTTTTCAAGGCGCTGGGCCTGGATTTAGCCGACTGCTATCTGGGCACCTTGAATGTGGCCACAGACACTGGCGCGTGGCATATTGCACAGCCTACCTACCGGTTTGAGCACGTGGTTTGGACCGACTTGCACCCGGCAGAAACCTTCTCTTTTGTGCGTTGCAGCGTGGCCTATTTGGCGCAGACTGTACCGGGCTGGCTGTACTACCCACACCCAGAGACCAAAGCTGCGCACTGGCAAAACAGTTGTGTGATGGAAATTATTGCACCGCAGCTAGAGGGTTTGGCCTATGGCCAGGCTGTGTCGCTTGAGTTTACCCAGGGCGCGCTTGAACTGGGTGCAGCCTAAGCGTCAAGCTTTAAGAACAGCGCTTGGTCGGGTGCAAACTGGCTGTACAGCGGCAGCAAGCCACCGCCCATGGCGCGCGCGTCGGCCCCAACGGTGCCCTCAAATAATACGGGCAGTGCGACACCTTCCCACGCGTAGGCACCCAAGGCACTTTGCGTGGCCGCAGTCAGCAGGCCCAGCATGTCGCGGCTGAGCGAGCCGTCTAAGATAACTGCGTCAATATCTAGCAGGCAGGCGGCACTTTGCGCCGCAAAGGCTATGGCGGGCGCGGCTTGGGCCACCCACGCCAGGGTGTGCGCGCGCCAAGGTGCTTGGGTAGCGCGCTCGTCGTAGCAGGCGCTGCTGTCCAGGCCTGCTGCGCTGTAAGCGGCCTCTAGCTGGTGCAGGGACGCAACGCTGAGCAACTGGGCAGGCGCGCTGTGTGCTTTGGTGTGCGCGGTGTCTGCAGATGCAGGTGCGGCCACATGCAGTGGCATCGACGCGATGGCCCCTGCATTGCCGTTTAAGCCAGGGCGCAAATGGCTGTCGATGACCAAGCCGCCACCAATGAAGGTGTCGATGTACACATACACAAAGCTTTTGGTGCTGCGCCCACGGCCCACCACCAGCTCAGCCACGCATGCAGCGGCCGTATCTTTTACCAGCTGCACGGGCAGGGCTGTCATGGCCTGCACGCGGGCCGCTATGTCTACCGTGTTCCAGGCTGCTACGCGCGCTGCGCTGATGCCCAGCAGGTCTTGCCAGCCACCTAAAGACAATGGCGCTGCAATACCTACGCCCACAATGCGTTGGGCCAGGTCACCGCCCAGCTGCAGCGGCATCGCGCGCAACTGGGTGGCCAAGTGGGCAAACAAAGTGTCGGGGTCAGGAAAGTCGTAGCGCAGTGTGGCGCGGTGACGCACGCGGCAGGTAAAGTCCAGCAGCAAAATATCGCAGGTACGGCGGCCAATTTTGACACCCAGCGAGAACGCACCATCGGGGTTAAGTGCCACGGGCACACTGGGCTGGCCTACTTTGCCGCGCACTGGGGTTAGTTTGACCACCAAACCGTCGCTGTGCAGCCTGTCCACAATCAGCGAGACGGTTTGCGTACTCAGGTGCGTCAGGCGCGCCAGATCGGCCTTGGGCAGGCTACCGTGCAAGCGAATGGCTTGCAGCACCACGCGCTCGTTGTACTGGCGCATGCCCAGCTGGTTTGAGCCGCGCGGTTTAAAGTGTGTGGGTGCCACGCTAGGCGCACACTGGGCATCAGAGGTCAGTTCAATCAGCACACCAAGCTCCACTTACACAGCCAGCGCTTGGGTTATGACCCCTTTTTTGAAAATAAAGTTGGCATAGGGCTGCATTTCCCCTGTCACCACGATGGCATACGCGTGCTTGGCGCGCTCATAAAAAGCAAAACGCTCCACAGCCAAGGCGGTAATGCCCGCATGCGCTGGGTCTTCGCGGCGCACCAAATCAATCACCTCTTGCTGCACTGCAGAGGCGAACCCCATGGGCTTTTCGGTAACCTGCATGTACGCCACCGGCTGCTCACTGGCAACACCCAAGGGCAGCACAGACAGCACGGCTTGCGCTGCACGCACTAAACCAATGCCAGGCAGGCGAACAATCGTTTGCGACGCGGTGCTGGCGCGGTAGCGCATGGCAGTAAAGTTGGCATCGGCTACCACCAAGGCATCTTCATGGCCCATTTCGGCCAAAATCCTCAGCAGCTCTGGGCTCAGAATGGGGTCAATATGTTTAAGCAAGGGCAGCCTTTGGGATATTTTCTACGGGCATGGCACCGGTCATCACTGCAACAGTGTCACTCATGCTGATAGCTTTGGGGTTGAGCACAGCAGCGCGTTTGCCCAAGCGTTGCACGTGAATGCGGTCGGCAATTTCAAACACATGTGGCATGTTGTGGCTGATCAAAATGACAGGCAAGCCTTTGTCGCGCACACGGCGAATAAGTTCCAGCACCATGTTACCTTCTTTTACGCCCAGCGCGGCAGTCGGCTCGTCCATGATCACCACATGTTTGGCAAAGGCTGCGCTGCGGGCTACCGCCACACCTTGGCGCTGGCCGCCCGAGAGGGTTTCAACCGCTTGGTCCATCGAACGCAAACCAATTTTCAAGTCGGCCATGTGGGTGGTGGCATCAGAGAGCATTTGCTTTTTGTCAATCAAGCGCAGCAGCTTGCCCAGCAAACCAGGTTTAAGTATTTCGCGGCCTAAAAATAAATTTTCAGCAATCGTCATGGCGGGTGCAACAGCCAGGTCTTGGTAGACCGTCTCAATGCCATGTTTGCGCGCGTCAATCGGTGAGCGAAAGCGCACCGGTTTGCCGTCCAGCTCCATCGTGCCTTCGTCGGGTACTACCGCGCCTGACAGCACTTTGATCAGTGATGACTTGCCAGCGCCGTTGTCGCCAATCACCGCCAAAATCTCGCCTGCGCGCAGCTCAAAGTCTACGCCGTCTAGGGCGGTGACTTGGCCGTAGCGTTTGACGATGCCTTGGGCCTTAAAAATAATCTGTGCGGCTTGTGCGTCGGTAGTCATTAGCGGCTCCCTTTGCGCGACATTTGGTCTGCCGCTACCGCCAAAATCACCAGCACGCCAGTGATCAAGGTTTGGTACACCGAGGGCACGCCCATCAATGTGAGGCCGTTGCGAAATACACCCACAATCATGGCCCCCACCAGGGTGCCTAAAATAATACCGCGCCCACCAAACAGCGAAGTGCCGCCCAGCACCACGGCGGTGATGGCATCGAGGTTCTCAGTTTGACCGGCTTGCGGGTCACCCACCCCGGTGCGGGCGACCGACAGCAATGCGGCAACGCCATAGAAAAAACCTGCCAGCGCGTACACGCTGATTAATACTTTGTCTACTGAAATACCTGACAGGCGCGCGGCTTCGGCGTTGTTACCTACTGCGTACACATGGCGGCCCGGCGCGGTGTCGGCCAGTGCGCGCCACACCAGGGCGTACAGCGAAATCATCAGGCAAGTACCCCAGGCGATCTCGGTGCCGCTGATGCTGAACGTCAGCCCCAATCCGGTCAGCATGGGCGGCAGGTCTTTGATGGTTTGCGATTCAGAGTAAATTTGGTTCACTGCAAATGCAATGTTCATGGTGCCCAGCGTCACAATAAACGAGGGCAGGCGCATCTTGGTGACCAGCACGCCATTTAGCATGCCAAACAGGGTGGTCATGCCCACGCCGCCCAAGATGGCCAATACAGGGTGCAAGCCTAAGTCGGTGGCAAATTTGGCCATCACTACGCCGCCTAGCGCCATCACCATGCCGCACGACAGGTCAATACCTGCCGTCAAAATAATCAAGGTTTGGCCCAGGGCCAGTACACCCACCACCATGATTTGCTGCAACACAATGGAGAGGTTCTCACCGGTTAAAAAGCGGTCTGACTGGGTGGCAAAAAAAGCACACGCCACAAACAGCGCGAGCCAAGGCCCCAGTGTGGTGACGCTGGCGAGTGATAAATTAAAACGTGTCATAGCGGGTGCAATATTGGTTGGCCGGGTAGAGGGGGCTGCACATGCAGTACCTACGCTGGGCGCTTGTCCACGGTGCTAAAAAGAGAGCCGGTGTTTTGCACACCATCCGGCTCCCAACCCAAGGACTCACATGAAAACTAATTGCCCAAGGGCTTTGCTGCCCCCAGGCTAGACCGGTACTTAAGACTTTTTGCCCCAGCACAGGTCGGTACCTACCTTAACGCTTTGGCTGTCCACGCCTTTGATTTGGGTATTCGCAATCAAAGTGACGCCGGTGTCGGTGTAGCCGCTGGCTTTTTTGCCTGTTTTGGCAAACTCAACACCTGCTGCCACGCCCATAGAAGCCATTTTCAAAGGGTATTGCTGTGAAGTTGCGGCAATCACGCCCTTGCCCACGTCAGCAATACCTGCGCAGCCGCCGTCAACGGACACAATGATCACGCCTTTTTCTTTACCGGCTTTCTTCAGTGCGTTGTAGGCACCGGCAGCAGCTGGCTCATTGATGGTGTACACCACGTTCACATCGGGGTTCTTTTGCAAGCAGTTTTCCATGGCGGTTTGGCCTTTGGACTGGTCACCAAAGCTGTCGCCAGCGCACACGGTCTCAGCAGTTTTGGACAGTTCATTTGACTTAGCGTCGAACGCCTCCAGGCCAAAACCTTTCATAAAACCGTTGTGGCGCTGCGCGCCCACAGGGGGGCCAGGGAACAGGTCAAGCATGACGATTTTGGCGGGCTTGGCACCCAAAGCGGCTTTGGCGTACTGGCCAATCAACACACCGGCTTTGTAGTTGTCCGTAGCAAACAGGGCATCAGCACCTTCCAATGGACTGTCCAGCGCAATGAACAGCACGCCTTTAGCTTGGGCTTTTTTCATCGCTGGAGTTACGGCGTCACCGCTGGCGACCATCAAAATCGTTTTGGCACCTGCAGCGGTCATGTTTTCAATGGCAGCTATCTGCGATGCAGTGTCGCCGTCTTGCTTGCCCGCGGCGGTCATCAGCTTGGCACCGGCTTTTTTGGCTTCGGCTTGTGCGCCTTCTTTCATTTTGACGAAGAAAGGGTTAGTGTCGGTTTTGGTAATCAAACCGATAATGGGCTCGACGGCCATGGCACCTGTAGCTAGCGCCATGCCAGCAGCGAGTGTCAAAGAAGCTTTGATTTTGAATGACATGCGTGTCTCCAGAAATTGTTAAAACAAGGACGTAACGGATTAGCTTGGATGTAAGCTGATTTGATTATTGACAATATAATTTAATCAATCAATTGGTTTTATTGATCGGAAACCCTTAGATAAGGTTTACATTAAATCGGGTCGAATAGTTACATGATTACTTGCTATGGCGAAGCTTTGATAGACCTTATTGTGAGTCCTTACTCACCGCGCAGCATGCGCTCAGATTCACAAGCGTGTCTAGGTGGCTCTGTTTTAAATTTCAGTATTGCGGCTGCGCGGCAGGGTTTGGCCACTGCGTATTTAAACCCTTTGTCACACGATAGTTTTGGTGCCCAGTTTCGCCAAGTGCTGTTGGCCGAGGGCGTGGTGCTGGCCAGCGCGCAGCCCAGCGCGCTGCCTACCTCCATCGCTGTGGTGCAGCTAGACGCGCAGGGTAAAGCCAGCTACGCCTTTCACCGTGAGGCAGTGGCTGACCGCGACATCAGCGCCGCCCAAGCGACCCAGCGCTTGCCCGCAGGCATGCGGGTGCTGCACACCGGCTGCCTGATGCTGGTGCCCGGCGACTGGCCTAAAACCCGTGCGGTGGTGCAAGCCGCCTTGGCCCAAGGCGCTGTGGTTACAGTAGATGCCAACCTGCGCACCGTGGTGTGCCCCGGCCTGGTGCCCTACCGCGCCAGCGTGTTGGCCGCCTGCGCCCTGGCGCATGTGGTGAAGGTGAGTGACGATGATTTGGTGGACCTGGGGCTGGACGCTGCGCAGGTGGCGGCTAACCCAGTAGCAGCGGCGCGCAGCCTGCTGCTGCAAAGCGATGGAGCTGCTAATGTGCTGCCTGCTACCCAGATAGTGGCACTCACCTTGGGCGCTGCCGGAGCCTGGCTGGTCACCGGGGGGGCCGAAGTGTTTGTGCCCAGCGCCCCAGGCCTGAAGGTGGCCGACACGGTAGGCGCAGGAGACAGTTTTTTTGCCGCGTTGCTGGCTGCGCTGCAGCGCCAAGGGCTGCTGTCACCCGCGGGTTTGGCGGGCCCCCTGCCTGTGGACGGTTTGCGCCATGCGCTGCGCCATGCCGTAGCCGCAGCGGGCATTAACGTCACCCGCGTGGGCTGCGACCCCGCTTCGTGGGACGAAACGGTGCTTGCACAGGCGGGGCAATAAACCGTCTGCTGCTGCTGGACGATGATCAACAGGCGATGATCAATAGGTGCTTACTGCCCAGCATCTTCCACCGTTGTTTTCAAGGCCGTGGCGATAGCCTGCACCCGTGCATGGCGAATCCGTTGGCCCACATGCGGCCCGCTGATGCCTTGGGCCATAGCAGCTGCGGCAATCGGCTCAGTGGCTACGCCCAAGGCCGCCTGCAAGGCAAGGCTAAGCCGCTCGCGCTGGGGGTACACACCGTCTTGTTTGCCCAAGCGGCCACGCGCATCGCATTCGCAGGCCAGCAAGGCCTGTTCAAAACGCTGCGGTTTGCGCAGCGCGTCGCAGCGCTCCAAGAGGCGCATGGTGGCGCTGGCGTTTAGCTGCAGGCTGCGGTGAATGTTGCCATGCTCGCGCGCTACTACCACCGCCAGCTCTTTGCACTCTAGCGGCACGCGCAGGCGTTCGCATACGGGTACCAGCAGATCTACGCTGCGGATTTCGTGGTTAATGTGGCGGGGCAGTTCGTCCTGGGGCGTAACTCCTTTGCCCAGGTCGTGCAGCAGACACGCCCAGCGCACCGCCAAAGGTGCGCCCAATGTGGCGGCCATGCGCAGCACCATCATCAGGTGCACGCCAGTGTCAATCTCGGGGTGGTGCGCCTCGGGTTGCGGTACGCCCCACAGGCGATCTACCTCGGGCAGCAGCACGGCCAGTGCGCCGCATTGGCGCAGCACGTCAAACATGCGCTCGGGGGTGGCCTCCATCAGCCCTTTGGCCAGCTCTTGCCACACCCGCTCGGCCACCAGGGCATCCACCTCGCCAGCGGCCACCATGCGGCGTGTGAGGTCAAGCGTCTCGGGGGCTACGCTAAAGCTGGGGTAACGGGCCGCAAAGCGCGCCAGCCGCAAAATACGCACCGGGTCTTCGGCAAAGGCCAGGCTGACGTGGCGCAGCACGCGGTTGCCAATGTCGCGTTGGCCATGGTAGGGGTCGGTGAGTGTAAATTGGGCTATATTTTCCAAGCTAAATGTGCTGCTCGCCCAAGGAAATGCTGAATAAGCAGCTATTGCATTGATAGTAAGGTCGCGCCGCACCAAGTCCATCTCCAGGGTGACTTCGGGGTCGGTATAAAAGCTAAAGCCGTGGTAGCCTTTGGCGGTTTTGCGCTCTGTACGGGCCAGGGCGTATTCCTCAAAGGTGTCGGGGTGCAAAAAAACTGGGAAGTCTTTGCCCACCGGCAGGTAGCCCAGCTGCACCATGTCTTCAGGGCTTGCACCCACCACCACATAGTCGCGGTCGCGCACGGCGTGGCCCATGAGGGCATCACGCACAGCACCGCCAACCAGGTAAATTTGCATAGCCCGAGTGTAGCCCGTTGGAGTGTGCGGTGGGGCGGCAGCTAGCTACTATGGTAATAGTAGCTAACTATTGAGCATTTCCTTGGGCCATAGGGCTAAAGTGTCTTCAAAATCACAGAAAATAGTACCTTGGAAGCTATAAAATCAAAGCTTATGAACATTACCCGTATCACCGCCGTGCGCCACGGCGAAACCGCTTGGAATGTGGACACCCGCATTCAAGGCCAGTTGGACATTGGGCTTAACGCCAAAGGCCAATGGCAGGCTGAACAAGCAGCGCTGGCACTGGCCAGTGAAGACATAGGCGTGGTCTACAGCAGTGACCTGTGGCGCACCTATGACACCGCTTTGTCGATTGCCAAGCCGCACGGCCTGGTGGTGCAAACCGACGAGGGCTTGCGTGAGCGCGGTTTTGGCGAATTTCAAGGCAAAACCTTTGCTGAGATTGAAATTGCGTTGCCAGAGCAATCTTTGCTGTGGCGCAAGCGGGTGCCCGACTTTGCACCGCCCGGTGGCGAGTCGTTATTGCACCTTAGGCAGCGTGTGCTGCAGTGCGTGCAGGCGCTGGCGCAGCGCCACGAAGGGCAGCATATCGCCATCGTCAGCCACGGCGGGGTGATGGACGTGCTGTACCGCGCGGCCACAGGGCTGGACCTGCAAGCCCCGCGCACTTGGGGCTTGCACAATGCAGCGATTAACCGCCTGCTGTGGAACGGGGCGCACTTTAGCCTGGTGGGCTGGGGCGATACGTCGCATATTGACAACGCCGCCTTTGAGGCCAGCGCAGCAGGCCGTGGCCAGGCTGCACGCGATGAATCAACCGCTTAAAGGGTGACTTGCATCACGTTCACGGCGGTTTGCGCACTAGGCACAGGCCGCCTGCGGTGCGAAAATCAGGCCCAAAGACTGCGCCAACGGCGCGCCGCATAACAGAGGCAGCAGGTGCATAGATGAAGAATTTGGTTAAACACGCTCTGCTGGCCCTGTGTGCTGCAGCACTGGCCCACAGCGCAGCAGCCCAAACCACCGCTCCTGCCAAACCTGCCCCAGCCAAGCTAGCCGCATCGTCACCTGTGGCAACGGCGTCAGGCAATGCCAAGCTCACCACCACGGTGGGCACGCTGGACCTGCTGGAGGGCACCGTGACGGTTACCAGCCTCAAGGGTAGCCCCCGCGATACCACGCTGGGCATGGTGCTGCAGGCGGGCGACACGATTCAAACCGCGCCAGACAGCGAAGCCCACGCCACCATGGCCGACGGGGCCTATCTGGCGGTGCGGGCCAACACCAAGATCAAAATTACCGCCTACAGCGCCAACGGCAACAGCCGTGACCAATCGTGGATTGACCTGATTACGGGCAGCTTGCGTACCGTGACTGGGTGGATCGCCAAAACCCGGCCCAAGGCCTACCGCATCAACACACCCACCGCTACCATAGGCGTGCGCGGCACCGACCACGAAGTGATTTTTACCAGCCCAGAAGATGCAGAAACTGAGGAAGAAGCCGGCACCCAAAACGTGGTGTACGAGGGCGCTACCACGCTTGAGACAAGCAAAGGCAAAGTCAACATCACTTTTGGCCAAGCGGCCTTTATTCGCCCTGGTGAATTTATCCCCCAGCTGTACGGCAAACAGCTGCCCGTGTTTTTGGTGCGCGCGCGCGGCCAGTACGACAACGATGTTGTGGTTCACCGCAATAACTTGGATGGCTTTATGCAACGCAGCCTGATCGAGCGCGGCATGATGCAAGACGGCCAAAATTTGCGCGATGTGTTCAGGCGCATTGGCGGGGCCGACTACCTGCCCGGTGCTGGCCTGAGTCCCCAGCAAAACCAGCAGCAGCAAAGACAAGGCATCCAGTCAGAGATACTGAAAAACACCTTCGGCGGCCCCGGCAATGTGAACGAGCCCTTACCGATACCGCTTGGTATCCCAGGCACACCTGGCGCAGGGGGCGGGGGCTTAGGCGGTGGTTTTGGGGGTGGTTTTGGGGGTGGTTTTGGCGGCGGTGGCGGTGGTGGCGGTGGTGGCCTGCCGTTTGTGCCTACGCAATAAAGTAGCGTGCGCCGCTGGGCAGCGGGCTACTCGCCAAACAAGCCGTTTTCAGTCTTGGGCGGCACCACACCCAAATGTTTAAACGCAGCCAGCGTGGCAATGCGCCCGCGCGGCGTGCGCTGCAGGTAGCCTTGCTGGATAAGGTAGGGCTCAATCACATCTTCAATCGTGTCGCGCTCTTCGCCAATGCTGGCGGCGATGTTGTCCAGCCCCACCGGGCCACCGTCAAAACGGTGGATCACGCATTCCAGCAGTTTGCGGTCCATGATGTCAAAGCCCTGCGGGTCTACGTCCAGCATTTTGAGGGCCAGGTTGGCTATGCCCAGCGTGATCACGCCTTTGCCTTTCACGTCCGCATAGTCGCGCACGCGGCGCAGCAGGCGGTTGGCGATGCGCGGCGTGCCGCGCGAGCGGCGCGCAATCTCAAAGCCGCCCTCTTCATCCATCGGCGCGTTGAGCAACGCCGCACTGCGCTTGACGATGCGCGCCAGCTCTTCGGCGGTATAAAACTCCAGCCGCGCCACAATGCCAAAGCGGTCGCGCAGCGGGTTGGTCAGCATGCCTGCGCGGGTAGTAGCTCCTACCAGTGTAAAAGGCTGCAAGTCCAGCTTGATCGAGCGCGCAGCCGGGCCCTCGCCAATCATGATGTCGATTTGGTAATCTTCCAGCGCAGGGTACAAAATCTCTTCCACCACGGGGCTTAAGCGGTGGATTTCGTCAATAAACAGCACATCGTTTTTTTCCAAATTGGTCAGCAGCGCGGCTAAGTCTTTGGGCTTTTCCAGCACCGGGCCTGAGGTTTGGCGCAAGTTCACGCCCAGCTCGTGCGCGATGATGTGGGACAGCGTGGTCTTGCCCAGGCCCGGCGGTCCAAACAGCAGCACATGGTCCAGCGCCTCGTGGCGCATTTTGGCGGCACCAATAAAAATCTCCAACTGCTCCCGCACCTTGGCCTGGCCCACATACTCGTCCAACAGTTTAGGCCGCAGCGCCCGTTCAATCGCCTCTTCTTTAGGTGAAGCAGGGGTTGCCGAAATAATGCGGTTAGAGGCGCTGTCGGGCAGGGCAAAGTTATCGGTTTGAATGGTCATTTTTTTGGCTTGATAACTTAAGCTCTTGCTCAATGCCCTCGATAAGTTTTTTCAAACTCGGTGAAGATGGATTATCCAAATTCAAATAAGGTGCGATTGTTTCTGCCCAAGTAGTTTTGTCATTTCCTTTCGCTTTAATTGCCTCTCCCAGTTTTTCCCATGCACCGCATATCTCATCAGGCGCGATTTTTCTTAGATTTATAAGATTTGCATTGGGATAAGCACTTTTGACGGCAGCTGTATCCGCAATAAACCAACTTTCAGTCTCTTCAATAGCTATCTGAAATAACACACGGGGAACTTCTGGTAGTTTTTGCAGCATCGCTTGCAAGTCACTTAGTAGTTCATGCCACGGAGTATTGTCGGCATCTACAACCACCAAAACCCAATCTTGTTTTGTTAACCAAGTGCTATAACCTTTGAGCTTAGCAGGTAGTTGGTATAAAAGACTGCGATTTTGCAGATCCGGATTTTTCAAAATATTGCTGGGTAAATTACCCTTTCCTTTGTGCGGATGAATTCTAAAATGTTGATTTTCTATGAGTGAAAATTTGCGCGTCAGTACCTCTCTAACAGCGGGAACATCGGATGAGCCCTCCACTAACACTTCAATCCAACTCATGGCGCAGTAACGCTTAAATGATTGCTGTACCAGAGACTTCCCATGAGAATGTCTTGATCGTAAAGGGCTTGTACACCAGTGATATCAGCGGCGCGCGTGAGGGTGGAGAATCCGTCTTTCCCTTTGTCCAAAACCCAAACTTCGTCGGGCGTAAGTGCGTCAACCAGATTAGGAGAGTGCGTGGTGAGCAAAACCTGTGGGCCATGTTCTTTCTGCGCATAGTCCTTCAGTTCGTTGGCAAGCGCAGACAGCAAATGGTGATGCAAACCATTTTCAGGCTCTTCAATTCCTACTAATGGGGCTGGATCAGGATCCTCCATAAGCAGCAAATAGGCAAGCAGCTTGAGTGTTCCATCCGACATGGCGCGTTGGAAAAAGGGTTTATCTCCAAAGCCCTTGGCGTAGAACATTAAAACTAAATTTCCATCAATCGTTTTATCGTACGCAATACGTTCGAGGCCGGGTATCTTCTTGCCTAATTGCGACAATATTTTTTTGAATTGAGGTTTTCTTTCTCGTTCGATGTATTGAAGATAGTTGGCTAAATTTTCACCTGTGCGGTCTAGATGTGGTTGTGCGCCTGACACTGGAGTACGCCGTGCTAACTCAGGCACAAAATACGATAGATACCAACGGCTCATGAATTCACGAAAACGCTGAATTTCGGGATGATTTTTTAATGCTCCAACTGCAACAATTGCTAGTTCTTGATCATTCGCCATTTGAATAGGTTGACGGTTTATAGGAACTTTTTCTCCCCCCGTCCAAACCGAGCCTTTACCGTCTTTTAGAGCAATAAAAGTCAAAGGGCGACCTTGCTTGCCTGAAGTTTCGACAGGCTTGTGCTTTAGCTCTTCTTTTGCTACATAGACATGTCCTGCTGAATTGCAGTCAATATGCAAAGTGTAATTAATTGGCGCCTCTGCATCGTTGCGATATCTGATCTCAAACTCTATAGGTTTATCGCTGCCAAAGCTGCGTAACTTATCAAACCCAGCACGGTGCGGCTTATCGCAAGCAGCTTCAACACCCTCACGCAAGCAATCGCCCAAAAAACTAAGGGCGTCCAAAATGCTGGATTTACCGGCACCATTCGCGCCGATAATTGCCACCAACCTTGGTAACTCATATTGAGTTTTCTGGTTCAACATAACTCGCCCTAAAGTTACATCTCTTAGAGCCCGAAAGTTTTTAATTTGGATGCCTTCAAGTATGGCCATATTATTTCCTTGTATTTTTTACTTCGCCAACGCCTTCAACGCCAACTTAATCCCCTCACTCACCCCACAGTCCTGCGGCAGCGCTTTCAGCGCTGATGCGGCATCGCGGTCGCTGTAACCTAGCGCTATCAGGGCTTGCAAAATATCGGCTTGGTTGTCGTTGTCAAATGTAGCGTGAACACCAATATCGGCACCCAGCTTGCCTTTGAGTTCCAGCATCAGCCGCTCGGCTGTTTTTTTGCCAACACCGGGAATTTTGGTCAGGCGGGCGGCTTCTTGCAGGGTGACGGCTTGGGACAGCTCAGCCACGCTCATGCCGCTTAGCACGCCGAGCGCCATTTTGGGGCCGACACCGGAAATTTTGATGAGCTGGCGGAAGGTGGTGCGTTCTTGCGCCGTGCCAAAGCCGTACAAAATTTGCGCATCTTCGCGCACCACAAAATGGGTCAGCAGCGATACTTTGTCGCCCAAGCCAGGCAGGTTGTAAAACGTGCTCATGGGCACGTCTACCTCGTAGCCTACGCCGCCGCAGTCAATGATGATCTGCGGAGGATTTTTCTCGGCCAAGGTGCCAGTAAGTTTGCCAATCATGGTGTTTTGCAGGGGGGTTAGTAAAGAGGGAGGCGCTTTTCGCTAAGATGGAGGATCTAACAGGATTATCCACTTGATTATTCGCCACCTTTTCTCGCCCAGCAACAACACCCGCATTGGCCACCTGTGCGGCCCACTGGATGAAAACCTGCGCCGTATAGAACAGGCGCTGGATGTCAAAATCGCCCACCGCCACGAACAGTTCAAGGTGGATGGTACCAAGGCAGCGGCTACACGCTGCATGGAGCTGTTGCAGGCGCTGTACGAGATAGCGGCCCGCCCCATCAGCCTGGAAACGCTGCAACTCATGCTGGCCGGTGATGCGGGTATGGCTGCTGACGGCACCAGCACCCTGCAAACCCGCCGCGAAGACCTGCGTGCCCGCACGCCCAACCAGGCCACTTACCTTGAGAACATCGCCAACCACGACATTACCTTGGGCATTGGCCCCGCCGGCACCGGCAAAACCTACTTGGCCGTGGCCAGTGCGGTAGACGCGCTGGAGCGCAGCAGTGTGCAGCGCATTGTGCTGACCCGCCCAGCCGTAGAGGCGGGCGAGCGGCTGGGCTTTTTACCGGGCGATTTAACACAAAAGGTAGACCCGTACCTGCGGCCTTTGTACGACGCGCTGTACGAGCTGATGGGCGTGGACAAAGTGCTCAAAGCGTTTGAACGCCAGCAGATTGAAATAGCGCCACTGGCCTTTATGCGCGGGCGCACGCTGAACCACAGCTTTATCATTTTGGACGAAGCGCAAAACACCACGCCAGAGCAGATGAAAATGTTCCTCACCCGCATTGGTTTTGCCAGCAAAGCCGTGATCACCGGCGACGTGACCCAGATTGACCTGCCGCCTGAACAAACCAGTGGGCTGGTGGAGGCCGACCAAGTGCTTAAGCGCGTGCAAGGCATTGCCCACAGCCGCTTCACCACGGCCGACGTAGTGCGCCACCCCCTGGTGGCGCGCATAGTAGATGCCTACGACGCAGCAGCTAAAAAGCGCTAGCAGGCGCAACGCAATTACTATGAATAGTATAGCTGCTTATTCAGTATTTCCTTGGGACTAAGGGTGATTTGATGCTTAAAAATACTTCTAAAAAGACACCGCTAACCACAGTGAGCCTGCAATGGGGCAGCGTGCCCAAAGAGGATGCCGCCGCTTTGCGCAAAGTAGTAACCCGCGCCCGCGTGCACAAGTGGGTGCAGTGTGCACTGCAAACCGCCGGTGAGATTACTGTGCGCATTGAAGGTGCTGACGAAGCGCAGCGCCTGAACAAGCTCTACCGCAAAAAAGCCTATGCCACCAATGTGCTCACCTTTGACTACGCCATAGAGCCCGTGGTAATGGCCGACCTGGTGCTGTGCGCGCAGGTGGTAGCGCGCGAGGCCGCAGAACAGGGCAAAAGCTTGCAAGCCCATTACGCCCACCTTATAGTGCACGGCACCCTGCATGCGCAGGGCTACGACCATGAGACAGGCGAGAAAGATGCTTTTGAGATGGAAGCGCTAGAGATACTGCTGCTGGGAGCGCTGGGCTACCCTAATCCGTACTAGGCGGCTGCTTCTGCCATGGCCCGTCCTCAGTCAGCTGACCACCAGCTCAAGCGCGACTCTATCCTAGACGCTGCCGCCCAGTGCTTTGCAGACCTGAGCTACCCTGCCGCCAGCATGGCTGCGGTGGCGGCCAAGGTGGGGGCCAGCAAAGCGCGTATTTACCATTATTACGACAGCAAAGAAGCCTTGCTTTTTGACCTGCTAGACCGCTACACCCAACGCCTGCTGGCCATCGTGGGCGAAACCGAGGCCCAGGCCCAGCGCAAAAACCTCAGTGAGCGCGAAGCCCTGCACGCACTGGTGCATGCCTTTTTGGTGGAGTACGAAAGCAGTGCCACCCGCCATGTGGCCCTGCTGAGCGACACCAAGTTTTTAAGCGATGCGCCTGACACCGGCTTGGGCAAGTCACAGCGCGAACTCATTTTGCAGCGCCAGCGCGACATTGTCAGCGCCTTCACCCGCTTTTTGCGCCGCGCCTACCCCGCGCGCCTGACCGATGCCAACCAAAGCGCCCTGACCATGATGCTGATGGGCATGATCAACTGGACTTTTACCTGGCTGCGCCCCGGCGGTGCCATTAGCTACGCCGACTTTGCCGACCAAGTGGTGCAGACCCTGGAGCGCGGCTTGCTCTAGTACTGCTTTGCAGGCAGCGGGTTGCGGCAATGCGGGTTTCAATGCGGGTTTTACACTGGGTTGCCCCCCTTGTTAACTGCCGCTGCACCGCTAAACTCTATGCTAATTTATGACTTTTATCGTAGTAATGGGTGTCGCCGGTTGCGGCAAATCAGCGGTGGCCCGCAAGCTGGCTGCGGCCCGCGGTTTGCCGTGGATAGAGGGCGACGACTTTCACCCCCCCGCCAACGTGCACAAAATGCGCGAAGGCATCCCCCTGGGAGACAGCGACCGCCAGGTGTGGCTGCAAACCCTGTGCCATGAGGTCCGCAGCCACCCCCAAGGCTGCGTGCTGGCCTGCTCCGCGCTCAAAAGCAGCTACCGCGATGTGTTTCGCAAACTAACACCTGCCGTGCGCTTTGTGTACCTGCACATTACGCCCAAAGAGTCTTTGCGCCGGGTGGCCGAGCGCAGCGGGCACTTTTACCCGCCCAGCTTGGTACTCAGCCAGTTTGACACGCTAGAAGACCCCAGCACTGAACCTGATGTGTTGCGTGTAGACGCTATGGGGCCCATGGGCAGCATGGTGGACGTGGTGCAAAAAGGGCTTTTAGAGGTCTTTAACTCTGGTTAAACTCTGGCTAGGTTTATTTTTACCGAGCACTGCACGATGTCCAACACGCCCACCAAAGCCTTTGCCAGCCAGGCAGATTTAGAAGTTAAAAAAATAACTTTTAAGCAGCTGTCAAGCCA
>JAYSRE010000058.1:0-12851 GCA_043721235.1 Polaromonas sp.
GTGAATGCTAATGTTGTATTGGCGCGCACCACGGCCCTGTTCTGCGCCCACAATCATGCCCCGGCTGATGGAACTGGGACCGGGGAAATCATGAACCATGGCCTCACCAAAAATGCTGTGCTGCCAAGTCACATGGTGCACGTCGTCCCACATGCCGGTATCGTCTGGTGCCCAGGAGAATGTGCAGTGGTCGACGATGATGTGGTTGGCGGCTTTATTCTCAGAGCCTGAGATCATGAGCGAGAATTTTCCGCCCTCTGCGGGGGAGGTAAAACCTGGCCTAAAGCGCATGTAACGGATGATCACATGACTTACGGAGTCACCCAAGATGAGCTCGTGCCCCTTGATCTGTACGCCGTCGCCGGGCGCGCTTTGTCCAGCAAGGGTGAGGTAAGAGTATTGAGGGCCGCTCAAAATGATGCGACTTTTAAGCTCTATGGTGCCCGCCACGTCAAAGATCACCGTGCGTGGCTCTGGGGTCAGCAGCGCCTCTCGCAAACTGCCCTGGCCGCTGTCTGCCAGCGTGGTGACCTTAATCACCCGTCCACCCCGCCCACCCTGCGCAAGCGCGCCATGCCCCTGTGCGCCGGGGAACGCTGGCACGGGGCCTGCTGTTGGCGTGGTAATCACAGGTTGCGTTGGTGTTGGTATGGCTACCGTGAGTGTAGGCACCAGTGTGGTGACAAGAGTAGGGGTGCTAAACGCAGGCTGTGTGGAAGTTGGGGTTTGCGTTGAGGTTGGCGTTGGGGTTTGCACTACAGGTGTTGGTACCTTCGGGAAAGTTGATGTGTTGTCTTGCGGCAGCGTCGGTGCAGATATTGTGGCGCTAGGGCTAGAGCTAGCGCCGGGTGTGGCTGCAGTGATGGTGTTTGGGTTGTTGTCAGACGCTGCAGGTGCTGCACCACTTTGCGAGCCGCCTCCGCAGGCAGTCAGTAAGCTTAGCGTGCAGACTGCACACGCAATATTGCCCAACCGAGTAAAAAGAAAAGCATACGTCATTATTTTCATGCTTTAATTTTAAATAGCAGCGTCCCAAAGATGTTGTGAGGAATCGTGAAACAACGTAAGCAAGCTGCGCGATGATCGCGGCTAGGATGGAGATCAAATCAGCCACGGTAGCTTGGACAGTTTGTTTGTGAACGTTACAAGTCCAAAGTGTGCACCCAGGTTAAAACAAGATTTAACCCGCTACCAAATCTTCCACCAAGGGTCTTTGGAGGACTTGAAGCCCTGCGATAAATACTCGCTCTTTGGGTAGTTCTTCTCCATCACCCGTTTGGCATCATCGCGCAGCTGCTCCATGCCCAAAGCGTTGTAACTTTGCACCAAAATGAACAAAGCCTCCTCTGAAGAAGGCACGTTTTGGTAATCGGTGATGGCTGTTTGCGCGCGGCCAATGGCGGCTACATAGGCACCCCGCTTGTAGTAATAACGCGCCACATGCACCTCGTAGCTGGCCAGCGAATTTACGATATAGGTCATCCGGGCGCGCGCATCGGGGGTGTATTTGGACTCTGGAAACCGCGTGGCCAGCTCTTTGAACGACTCAAAAGATTCTTTGGCTGCTTTTTGGTCCCGCTCAGACAGGTCTTGGCGGGCCAGATTGCCAAAAATACCCAGGTTGTCGTTAAAGCTCACCAGCCCTTTAAAGTACAAAGCGTAGTCCATGGCGCTGCTGTCAGGGTGCAGCTTCATGAAGCGGTCTAGCGTGGCGATGGCTTGGGGCTGCTCTGCCGCTTTGTAGTGGGCGTAGGCTTTGTCTAGCTGGGCTTGCTGGGCCAGCGCGGTGCCTGCAGCGCGGCCTTCAAGCTTTTCCAACAGGGGAATGGCTTTGTCATAGGCACCAGAGCTGAGCTCGTCTTTGGCTTCGCTGTAAATTTTATTGGGCGACCAGGTCTCGGTTTTGTCCAGCGACGGGCTGGCACAGGCCGTTAGCAGCGAGGCCAAGGCGGCCAGAGCTAAACTCAAGCCTAAACTCAAACACTGTGGGCCGGCATGCCGCTTGACCACCGATAATGCTGTTGCCATAACGCTTTTTCCTGACTTGTTTCATTCCACGTGCATTCCATTATATCGACCACACCTTGTGTGCCTGACCATCCTGGCCTGGACACAGACGACGCGCTAGACCCTAACGAGCCGGTCGATGAACTGGGCGAGCTGGGCTATGGGCTGGGCCACGAGCTGCGCAGCTTTGAGGTGCCTGTTGCCTTGCACGGCCAGCGCCTGGACCGGGTGCTGGTAGACATGGTGGCCGAGTTCTCGCGCAGCTACCTGCAGCAGTTGGCGGGCGACGGCGCGGTGACAGTTAACGGCAAGCTGGTGCATAAAAATGCCTCTAAGCTCAAAGTAGGCGACCAAGTGGGCATTATTCTGCGGCCCACCCCGCAAAGCCTGGCCTTCAAGCCTGAAGCGATGGACCTGGACATCGTGTTTGAAGACGAACATCTGCTGATTGTGAATAAACGCGCTGGCATCGTGGTGCACCCTGCTGCGGGCAACTGGAGCGGCACCTTGCTAAACGGCCTGCTAGAGCGCGACGCGCAGTGCGCTGTGCTGCCGCGGGCGGGCATTGTGCACCGGCTAGACAAAGACACCAGCGGCCTGATGGTGGTGGCCCGCACGCGGCTGTGCATGGACGCACTGGTGGCGCTGATAGCCGCCCGCGACGTGAGCCGCCAGTACCTGGCCATCGCCCACCGCGCCTGGCCCGGCGACGTACACCGCCGGGTGGACGCAGCCATAGGCCGCGATATCAAAAACCGCCTGCGCATGGCCGTGGTGGATTTGTCACGCGGCAGCGGCAAAGAGGCCATGACCGATTTTGAGCTACTATCAAATTCGAAGCTAACTGTGCAGCATTTCCTTGGGCGAGAGGCCGAAAAGGCATCTAAAACGGGTACTTTAAGCAAAAGCGCTTCAAACGAACCCAATGCCAACATTGACGACCGCAGCTTCTGCTTGCTGCGCTGCAAACTGCACACGGGCCGCACCCACCAAATTCGCGTGCACGCAGCGCACATTGCACACCCGTTGGTAGGCGACGCAGTGTACGGCGGCGCACCGGCTGCAGGCTTGCACCGCCAAGCCCTGCACGCGCAGCGGTTGGCGTTTGTGCACCCTATGACCGGCGAGGCGATGGCCTTTGTTGCGCCGTTGCCGCAGGATTTGGCCCAAGCATGTGGGGCGCTGGGCCTGGCCTTGGTTTGAAATCAACCGCAATCAGCCGCAATCAACCGCAATGCAAGGCCCCCAAGCCCTGCGCTACAATGAAAACAGTGTTTGGATTGTCTGAATAGTTCAGCCAAGCAGCTTTCAGGCGTTATCGCCCCACAAGGCCTTAGCGCCGCCCACCCCACGCGTGCGACCTGTATTTGCAAATTCAGCCCACCGGTGCGCAGCTAACGCCCTATTTTTTACGCTTTCTTTTTGGAACTTGTACCACCATGAATACGACGGATGCCAAACGCGTCCTTGAGACCGCCTTAATTTGCGCCAGCCAGCCGCTGCCTGTGCGCGACCTGCGGGTGCTGTTTAACGACGCGCTGGGTGCTGACACGATCAAAACCTTGCTGGACGACCTGCAGCTAGACTGGGCCCAAAAAGGGGTCGAGCTGGTGCCCGTGGCCACCGGCTGGCGCTTTCAAAGCCGCCCGCAGATGCGCGAATACCTTGACCGCCTGCACCCTGAAAAGCCGCCCAAATACACCCGTGCTACGCTGGAAACGCTGGCCATCATTGCCTACCGCCAGCCCTGCACGCGCGGCGACATGGAAGATATTCGCGGTGTCACTATCAACAGCCTGATCATCAAGCAGCTAGAAGACCGAGGCTGGGTGGAGGTGATTGGCCACAAAGACACCGTAGGCCGCCCCGCGCTGTTTGCCACCACCAAGCAGTTTTTAGACGACCTGGGGCTGGAGTCTCTGAACCAGCTGCCTGCGCTGGACAACCCAGCGGCCCAGCAAAGCGCTTTGGCCCAGCTGGGCATTACCGAAGACCTACATGACGCTGCAGCCGGGCCGGTTGCAGCACAGGCAGACGCTATTGCCCAAGACCTGCCCTCCTTTGACCCTGACAGCAGCCAGAAAGAGCGCCATGATTGAACCCACTGACCTGCCAGCGACCAGCACACCCCAAGCCCCTGGCGAGTTGCCAGCCCACAAGACAGAGGGTGCAGAAAATGCAGAAAATTCAGTACTGCAGGCCCATAATTTTCAGCAAAATAAGCCTGTCGCCCAAGGAAATGCTAAACATGTAGCTATTGATACTGTAGCGTTTGGCGTGCAAACAGCAGCTTCGATACCCGCTGCAGCCCATGAGCGTGCAGGCAAACCAGCCGCTAACGTGTACCAGTTTTTAGACGTGATCTCGGGCCAGCTGGACGCTGACGACGAGAATGCTGAAGTTGCACTGCCCAAACGCGTGCTGCTGCCCCAGCCTGAGAGCCCCAAGCTGCACAAAGTGCTGGCCCAGTCCGGCCTGGGCTCGCGGCTAGAAATGGAGCAGCTGATCTTGGAAGGCCGCATTTCGGTGAACAACGAGCCTGCCCACATTGGCCAGCGCGTGCAGTGGGGCGACCAGGTCAAGGTCAATGGCAAGCCGCTGCGTATTCGCATCGATCCGCCGCCCGCCCGCGTGATTGCCTACCACAAGCCCACGGGCGAGGTGGTAACGCATGACGACCCGCAAAACCGCCCCACGGTGTTTCGCCGTCTGCCCAAGCTGTACCAGGGCAAATGGCAGTCGGTGGGCCGGCTAGATTTGAACACCGAAGGCCTGCTGCTGTTTACCAGCTCGGGCGAGCTGGCCAACCGCCTGATGCACCCACGCTTTGGCCTGGAGCGTGAATACGCCGTGCGCGTGCTGGGCAAACTGAGCAACGAAGAAAAGCAAAAGCTGCTGGACGGCGTGCAGCTAGAAGACGGCATGGCGCAGTTTGGCAGCATTGAAGACGGCGGCGGCGAAGGGTCCAACGCGTGGTACCGCGTCACCATCAGCGAGGGCCGCAACCGCGAGGTGCGCCGCATGATTGAGTCGGTAGGCCACGCAGTCAGCCGCTTGATTCGCATTCGCTACGGCGCCATGATGCTGCCGCGCGGCCTTAAACGCGGCGCACACATGGAGCTGGACGAGCAAGATATTAACGCTCTTGTGCAGGCCGCAGGCGGTGGCCGCGATGACCGCCGAGGCCCACGCAATGATCGCGCTGGGCGCGATGCACTTCCCGGTGCAGCGCAAGCTGGCGCGCAAACCGCACGCGATGCTGCCCCAGACCAGCGCCGCGCACCAGGCGACAACCGCGAAGGCCGTGGCCCACGCCGTGGCCCGGGTGCCCTGCGCAACAACCGCCGCAATGACCGCATGGGTCAAATTGATGGGCGCGCGCCAGCGGCGTATCCCACGCCGCACAACCAAGGCCCAGGTGGCCTAAACCCTGCTCAGGCCGTGCAGAACTATGACGACCCCAACGAGGATTTTGACGACAATCAAAGCCAAGCCGGTGTCAGCCACGAAAGCGGCTTTGCCCGCCCTAACAACCGAGGCCCCCGCTCTTTTGGTCCAGGCGGGCCAGGCCGAGGCCGCAGTGGCCCCCAAGGCGGCAGCCCGGGCGGCCAGCGCGGCGCAGGCAACGGCAGGTCGGGCGGCAACCCACGCGGCGGCAGTAATTCAGGCGGTCAAGGTGGTGGCCAGGGTGGGCAGCCCGACCCGATGAAAACCTCTATGGGCTACATCGGTGCTGACAGCCTGCAGCGCCAGCGCCAAGCCGGCCCAGGCAGCAGTGGTGGCCGCAGCGGCGGTACCCGAGGCGGGCGCGGTGCCAGCAGAGGCACAGGCGGCAGCCGCAGAGGCTAGTTGCACAGAGCAGTTAAGGAGCAGTTAAGGGCCCTGTTTGCACAGCACGCTGCAGCACCTGACTGTCACGCATTCGGGTTAGAATAGATAGCTAACTTGCAACCAAGTCAACACCTACTTTTCATTGGGAAAACATCCACCATGGCCATCGAACGCACACTCTCTATCATCAAGCCTGACGCAGTCGCTAAAAACGTGGTAGGGCAAATTACCGCCCGTTTTGAAGCTGCTGGCCTGAAGGTCATTGCCGCCAAAATGACCCACCTGTCGCAAGGCGAGGCAGAGGCTTTCTATGCTGTGCACGCTGCGCGCCCGTTTTTCAAAGATCTGGTCAGCTTCATGGTCTCTGGTCCTGTCATGATCCAAGCCCTGCAAGGCGAAGGCGCCATCCTTAAAAACCGCGACTTGATGGGCGCAACCGACCCGAAGAAGGCCGCTGCAGGCACCATCCGCGCTGACTTTGCCGACAGCATCGATGCCAACGCCGTGCACGGCTCGGACGCTGCTGAAACTGCAGCCCAGGAAATCGCTTTCTTCTTCCCTGGCATGCAGGTGTACGCACGCTAATTGCTGCGGCACTGCGCGTTAATTTCTGCGCCCCCAAGCCCTTTTAAAGCAAACCCACCCAAAGGACACGTCGGCGTTAAGCCGACTGCACCCACCCATGACGGCCAACCTGCTTGATTTTGATCTGGAAGGTTTGGCTGTTTTTTGTGAGGGGCTGGGCGAAAAACGCTTTCGCGCCACCCAGCTGTACCGCTGGATCCACCAAAAAGGTGCCAGCAGCTTTGGCGAGATGACCGATCTGGCCAAGTCGCTGCGCGAAAAGCTGGCCACCACCGCCCATATTGCACCGCTTAAAGTGCTAACCGAGCAAAGATCGACGGACGGTACCATCAAATGGCTGTTTGACGTAGGCCATGGTGATGCAGTAGAGGCGGTGTACATCCCCGAGACCGACCGCGCTACGCTGTGCATCTCGTCCCAAGCAGGCTGCGCTGTAGGCTGCAGGTTTTGTTCCACAGGCCACCAGGGCTTTAGCCGCAACCTCAGCAGTGGCGAAATTGTGGCCCAGCTGTGGTTTGCTGAACACACCATGCGCAAGCTCTTGGGCACCCAAGAGCGCGTGATTTCCAATGTGGTCATGATGGGCATGGGCGAGCCGCTGCAAAACATGGGCGCACTGGTACCGGCACTTAAAACCATGCTAAGCGACCATGCCTACGGCCTGTCGCGCCGCCGGGTCACAGTGTCTACCTCAGGCGTGGTGCCCATGATCGACAAGCTGGCGCAGGAGTGCCCCGTGGCACTGGCGGTATCCTTGCACGCACCCAATGACACACTGCGCAACGACCTGGTGCCCCTTAACAAAAAATACCCCCTGCAAGAGCTGTTAGAGGCCTGCAAGCGCTACTTGGAGTTTGCGCCGCGCGACTTCATTACCCTTGAGTATTGCATGCTTGACGGTGTCAACGACACGCCCCAACACGCCCACGAGCTGGTGGCGCTGCTACAGCAAGCGCAGTTGCCGGTCAAGTTCAATTTAATCCCGTTTAACCCGTTTCCTGCGTCGGGGCTTTTGCGCTCCAGTGCAAAAGCCGTAGCAGAATTTGCCCAAATTTTGCAGAACAGTGCTATGGTAACTACTGTGCGTAAAACCCGTGGTGACGATATTGATGCAGCGTGCGGCCAACTGGCGGGCGATGTGCAAGACCGTACCCAAGCGGCCCAGCGCATGGCGCAGCGCCGGGTGGTGATGATGCGCCAAGAACCACTCAACCAGGACAACAGCCAATGACCGCTACGAAAACCTCGCTCTGTGGTTTTGCATTTGAGCCCAGCTGCGCTTCGCTCCCTGAGGCTAGCCGCGCTTCGCTCCCTGTGGCAATGTCAGTGCTTTTTGCGTTGCTGCTGAGCGCGGGTTTAGTCACAGGCTGCGCCACCAGTGCAGGCGGCGACAACAGCGCCAAACAAAAGGACATCGTCACCGATTCAGACGAACCCGAAACCCGCAGACGCGCCCGCATACGCCTTGAGCTGGCGACTGGCTACTACAACGAGGGTAAAACCACCGTAGCGCTAGACGAAATTAAACAAGCTTTGGTGAACGACCCTAACTTCAGTGAGGCGTTTAATTTACGTGGCCTGATTTACATGCGCTTAAACGACACGCGCCTGGCAGAGGAAAGCTTTCGCCGCGCCCTGGCACTGAACCCGCGCGATGCCAATGCCGCACATAATTTTGGCTGGATGCTGTGCCAGCAGCAGCGCTTTCCCGAGTCGTTTGGCTACTTTACGCAAGCGCTGTCAGTGCCCTTGTATGGCGAGCAGTCTAAAACCTTAATGACCCAAGGCCTGTGCCAAATTTCTGCCAAGCAAAAGCCAGAGGCAGAGCGCAGCCTGGCCCGCGCCTACGAGCTGGACGCGGCCAACCCCATTACCGGTTACAACCTGGCGGCTTTGCTCTATGAGCGGGCCGACTATGTGCGCGCCCAGTTCTACACCCGCCGCCTGAACAATGGCGACTACGCTAACGCGGAAACCTTGTGGTTGGGCATCAAGGTGGAGCGCCGCTTGAACGACACTGTGGCCATGCAGCAGCTGGTGGGCCAGCTCAAAAGGCGTTTTCCGCAGTCGCGTGAGCTAGCTTCTTTTGAACGAGGGGTATTCAATGAGTGATGGTGTGCTGGGTACAACGGGGGACGGCCAAGCCACGGCGGGACAGCTGCTGAAAGCCGCCAGAGAATCCAAGGGTTTGCACATTGCAGCCTTGGCCGTGTCGCTCAAAGTACCGGTTAAAAAGCTAGAACTGATCGAGGCTGACATGCTGGACGAGTTGCCCGATTTGGTGTTCACACGCGCACTGGCTTCCAGCATGTGCCGCAGTCTCAAAGTCGATGCCACCGAAATTTTGGCCAAGTTACCGCAAACCCATATGCCGCGCTTAGCCACCTCTGAGCAGGGCATGAACACCCCTTTTCGTTCGCCTACCGAGGCTGCTGGCCCGGGCAGGCTCACCAGCTTAAGCCGCCCAGCCATTTGGGCGGTGATGGCCTTGCTCTTGGCTGCTTTGGTGCTGATATTTTTGCCCGATGTCACGCAAAAAACCAGCGATGTAACCAGCGCTGCATTGTCTGGCCTTAAAAATGCCTCTACCCTAGGTGCTGATGCCAACACAGGCGGCACCGCTTTGGGAGCCGGTTCGGTGCTTACCAACGACGGGGGTGTGCGTCCGGCCACAGCAGGTGCGGGCGATGCCCAGCAGTCCGCAGGCACCAATGCCAGTGGTACGGCCTCTGCGCAGGTGGCTGCGGCAGGCGCAGCCAGCCCAGCGCCCAGCTCGGCAGACATTACCAGTACGGTGGCCGCAGCCGAGGGTATTGTGGCTTTTCGCGTCAAGGGCGAGTCATGGGTTGAAGTGGTGGATGCCGGGGGCCGCGTTACCTTGCGCCGTTTGCTCTTGGCTGGTGAAGTGGCGGGCGCTAGCGGCGCATTGCCGCTGCGGGTGACCGTAGGCCGCGCAGACCAGACAGCCGTCACGGTACGGGGCCAGCCATTTGACGGCGAAAGCCTAGTGCGCGACAACGTGCTGCGCTTTGAGGTGAAATAAAGAGTAAGAGGCCCCAGATGTTAGATAACTGTTTGCCTGGTCTGCAGCCTATTGCCGTTGCTGTGCCGCACAAGCGCCACACCCGCCAGTCCAGTGTGGTCTGGGGCTCGCGTGTGGTCACGGTAGGTGGCAACGCACCTGTGCGCGTGCAGTCAATGACCAATACCGACACCCAAGACGCGATTGGCACCGCCATTCAGGTCAAAGAGCTGGCCATCGCCGGCTCAGAGTTGGTGCGCATTACTGTCAATACCATCGAGGCAGCGCAGGCCGTGCCCTATATACGCGAGCAGCTGGACAAAATGGGCATCGACGTGCCCTTGATTGGCGACTTTCACTACAACGGCCACCGTTTGCTTACCGAGGTGCCTGCCTGCGCCGAGGCATTGAGTAAATACCGCATCAACCCCGGCAACGTCGGCAAAGGCGACAAGCGCGATAAACAATTCGGCCAAATGATCGACGCTGCCATGAAGTGGAACAAACCCGTGCGTATCGGCGTGAACTGGGGCAGCCTGGACCAAGAGCTGCTGGCCAGCTTGATGGACACTAACAGCCAGCGCGCAGACCCGTGGGATGCCAAGCAAGTGATGTACGAAGCGCTGATTACCTCGGCCATCGAATCAGCCAAGCGCGCCGAGGCCATGGGCCTGCGCGGCGAGCAAATTATGCTCAGTTGCAAAGTATCGGGCGTGCAAGACCTGGTCAGCGTGTACCGCGAGCTGGCCAAGCGCTGCGACTATGCCCTGCACCTGGGCCTGACCGAAGCGGGCATGGGCACCAAGGGTACGGTGGCCTCGGCTACAGCGCTGTCGATCTTGCTGCAAGAGGGCATCGGCGACACTATTCGCGTGTCCCTTACGCCCGCACCGGGCGAGGCGCGCACGCAAGAGGTGGTGATTGCGTCAGAGATTTTGCAGTCGCTGGGGCTACGCATTTTTGTGCCCAGCGTCACCGCCTGCCCAGGCTGCGGCCGCACTACCAGCGACACGTTTCAGCATTTGGCCAAACAGATTGACGACTTTTTGCGCATGCAAATGCCCGTGTGGCGCAAAAAATACCCCGGCGTTGAAAACCTCAAAGTAGCTGTCATGGGCTGCATCGTCAACGGCCCCGGCGAGAGCAAGCATGCCGACATCGGTATCAGCCTGCCTGGCACTGGCGAGGCACCGGCTGCGCCCGTGTTTATCGACGGCGAAAAAGCACTGACCTTGCGCGGTGAAAATATTGCTGCTGAGTTTCAAGGTTTGGTAGAAAACTACATAGAAAAACGCTTCGGGCAAACCGAAGCTGTTGCAGGCTAAACATAGCAAAGAGATGGGTTGAAGTGAGTAATACGAAATTGACTGCGGTCAAAGGCATGAACGACATCCTGCCGCCCGATTCAGCGCAGTGGGAATGGTTTGAAGAGCATGTGCGCCAGGTGATGGCGCTGAGCAGCTACCGCAGCATTCGCACACCTATCGTCGAGCCTACTGCGCTGTTTGTTAAAGGCACCGGGCAGGGCACCGATATTGTTGAAAAAGAGATGTACTCTTTTGAGGACAAACTCAACGGCGAGCACCTGACACTGCGCCCCGAGAACACGCCTGGCGTAGTGCGCGCCGCCATTGAGCATAACTTGACCTATGACGGCGGCAAGCGCCTGTACTACATGGGCCCCATGTTTCGCCACGAGCGGCCCCAGCGCGGGCGCTACCGCCAGTTTTACCAGCTGGGTGCTGAGGCGCTGGGCTTTGCGGGGCCTGAGGTGGATGTTGAGCTCATGCTGCTGGTGCACCAGCTGTTTGGCCGCTTAGGGCTGCAAAATGTGCGGGTTGAGCTCAATAGCTTGGGTGTGCCTGCAGAGCGTGCGGCGCACCGTGCGGCATTGGTCGCCTACTTTAGCCAGCATGTCGATGCACTGGACGCAGATTCGCAGCGCCGTTTGCAAACCAACCCTTTGCGCATTTTGGACACCAAAAACCTGGACATGCAAAGCATGGTGCAGGCTGCGCCGCAGCTGCTTAGCTACTTGGGCGAGGCTTCGCTTAAACATTTAGACACTGTTAAAAACCTGCTCACAGCCTGCGGCGTGCAGTGGACGGTCAACCCACGCTTGGTGCGCGGGCTTGACTACTATAGCCACACGGTGTTTGAGTTCATCACCACAGAGCTGGGTGCACAAGGCACTTTGTGCGGCGGCGGGCGCTACGACGGACTGTTCGAAACCCTGGGCGGCAAGCCTACAGCAGCAGTTGGCTGGGGCATGGGCATAGAGCGCGTGCTGGAACTGGTGAAAGAGCAGTCGCTAGCAGGCATGGCGCTGGTGCCCGACGTTTATGCAGTTGTGCCCGATGCAGCCGCCATGGCAACCGTAGCCACCACTCTGCAGGCCTTGCGAGCATTGGGCGTTAGCGTGCAAATGCATGCCAGTGCTGACGCGAGCGTGGGCAGTTTTAAAAACCAGTTTAAAAAAGCCGATAGCAGTGGCGCACGCTACGCACTGATTTTTGGCGCAGACGAGTTGGCGCAGGGCAAAGTGGCGCTTAAAGCCTTACGCGGGTCTTCAGGCGGCTTTGGCGATGCCGGTGAGGGTTTTGCAGCACAGCAGCTGTTTGACCTGTCAGCGCCCGCTCTATTGGCCCAGGCGGTCATTTCTTAGCTGCCATGCATTCCGCGGCAAGCCTGCCTGCAGTGCGACTGCCGCCCATCCTATTATTCTCCATAGCATCCCCACTACAATCACACCATGGCAAAACATTTAGATCTCGAAGAACAAGAACAACTTGACCAACTCAAGGCGTTTTGGAAGCAATACGGTAACCTGATCAGCGCTGCACTGATTGTGGTGTTTGGCAGCATTGCTGCTTACAACGGCTACCAGTACTGGCAGCGCAGCCAGGCCCTGCAAGCCTCTACCCTGTATGACGAAGTAGAGCGGGCTGCCAAAGCGGGCGATCCGGTCAAGGTGGAGCGCGCTTTTAGTGACATGAAGGACAAGTTTGGCAACACCGTCTACACCCAGCAAGCAGGCTTGCTGGCTGCACGTACCTTGCAAGACAAGGCCAATACCGATGGCGCCAAAGCCGCACTGAACTGGGTGGCCACCAACGCATCGGACGACAGTTACAAGGCGATTGCCAAACTGCGCTTGGCGGCCCTGCTGGTGGAAGGCAAATTGCTGGACGAGGCTTTGAAACAAACTGAGGGCAGTTTCCCTAAAGAATTTGCGCCCTTGGTGGCCGACAGGCGAGGAGACATCTTCATGGCCCAAGCTAAAAAGTCTGAAGCGAAAGCCGAGTACGAAAAAGCCTACAAAGCCTTTGAAGAACGCAGCGAATACCGCCGCTTGGTCGAAGTTAAGCTCAACGCCTTGGGCATAGACCCTGCACCTGCGCCTGCA
>JAYSRE010000059.1:0-12831 GCA_043721235.1 Polaromonas sp.
TCTTCGATCAGAAAGTCAGACCGAATGTGCAGGTCGCCGTTGTCGGATTCGTAGAACCTGGCGGACTCTTCAATGTCTTCGTCCATCGCATCGTCGGGAATGCTCAGGCCGTAGTGCTGTTTGATCCAGGCCTTTTCTTCGGGCGTGGGGGCTTCCAAGTCTACCCAAATGGGCTGGAACTTGGTGAGTTCTTCCAGAGATTCGATCTCTTCTTGGAATAGGCGGCCATTGGCCAGGGTAAAGATGTTGAGCATGGCGCACTCCAAACGAAGGATTGGGGGTGGGCGCTGGGTTGCTTTGAGCAACAGTATGCGCACCGGACAAAAAAGCAGGGCTTGCTTCCATACGGCCGGTGCGGGCAAGGCGGCCAACCATTGGTCAAAGAAGCCAAATAGACCAGAGCCAAGCCTTGCAGTACAGGTCGCAGGAAGCTACCAACTAGGGTAGGTTTCCAAAACAAACTCCAGAAATAAGGATGCCGTGATTATCCTTGAAAGATGCGTGTGTGCCGTGCTTAAGCGCTGAAAAACTCCATCAGCTGTGTCTTTTGCGCATAGGCATCACGCTGGCCCAGGGCGATCAAGGCGGTGACGAAGCCCGGCTCGAACAGCAAATAGCTGGCCAGGGCCGCAGCGCCTGCGCTGCCTGCACTGCCGCCTGCGCTGCCCACACTGCCGCCCGCGCTGCCCACATTGCCGCCCGCACTGCTTGCATTCCCCCCAGAAGGCCCCAGTGCACCCAAGCCCGCCAGCGCGTTGCGCGCCGAGTCAGGCAGCTCTCCCACGTGGCGCAAAGCCAAGTCGTCCAGCGATTCGCTGGGCTGCAGGCTCATCACTTGGATGCTGCGGTAGGGCATAACCGCCGCCACCTCGCGGGGCAGTTGCCCCAGCGTGTGGTTCATACGCTGGGCTTGCTCTACGTCGCTGTGCAGCGTGTCGTGGAACACACTGGCCATGGCGTGGCCCAAAATACCGCCCAGGCTGGGTGCTTGCGCTTTGCTGTGATTGCCTGTGCCAGAGCTGGTGCTGGTACCGTTACCGGAACCAGCACCAGAACCACCACCAAAACTGCTGCGCTGGGGCTGCCCCACCCCAATGCACAGCACCTTGTGCGCACCCAAGTGCATGGCGGGCGACAGTGGTGAGGTTTGCCGCATCGAGCCGTCGCCAAAGAACTCCCGTCCGCCATCCACCCACAGCGGGGTTGACGGGAAAATCAGCGGGATGGCACTGGATGCCATCAAATGCTCGATCGTGACGGGGCCAAACTCAGCGCGCCTACCGGGCCGCACCCAGGCCTCGTGGCGGGCATCGCGCCGGGTGTGGCAAAAAGTCCAGTGCACGCCACTGCTGTAGCTGGACGCAGTCACCGCCAGCGCATGCAGTGCTTGGCTGTCCAGGGCGGCATCAATACCCCCCAGCGAGATGCTTTTGTGCAGCGTGTCTACCAGGGGCATGTTGTTTAGCATGGCACCATGGCCGCGAATCTGCTTGGACAAGCTCCATGCTGCCGCTATTTTGCTCAGGCGTACCCAAGGCGATACGTCCAGCTGGTAGACGTGGTGCGAGCGCAGCGCACGCCAAAATTGCGCCAGCGCGTCTAGCGCGGCCAAGCCCTCAGTGGCGCGCGAGGCTAAAAAGCTCGCGTTCAAAGCCCCGGCTGAGGTGCCAACCAAGATCTGAAATGGGAAAGCCTGCCCTGCGCCCAGGCTGCTGGCGGGCTGGCCTGGCGTGGCCGGTGCGCTGGGCATGCCCGGCGTGTTTGGTGTGTCTGGCGTGTTTGCCGTATTGGCGCCAGGCCCTTGCAAGCGCAGCATGTCAGCCAGCGCACTGAGCACACCAGCCTGGTAGGCCGTGCGCGCGCCGCCGCCCATCAGCACCAGCGCCGTGCGCGGCTTGTCAGGGCGGGTTAATCCGGCGTTAATCAGCGTAGACAAGGTCATTAGGTTAAAGTGGTTAGTTAATTTGCAGAACAACACAATGACAACAGCGCTTACCCCTCAGCGCGAGCTGTGGCTTTTGGCCACCCTCGCAGGCATTCAGTTCACCCATATTGTTGACTTTATGGTGATGATGCCACTGGGGCCCCAGTTTACGCAACTCTTTCGCATCAGCGATGCGCAGTTTGGCCTGTTGGTGTCGGCCTACACCTTTGCAGCCGGTGCCTCTGGCTTGCTGGCATCTTTGTACATTGACCGTTTTGGCCGCAAGAAGTTACTCCTGAGTTTGTATGTGCTGTTCGGTTTGGCCACCTTGGCTTGCGGCCTAGCACCCACGTATGACAGCCTGATGGCTGCACGTATTGCCGCAGGCGCATTTGGTGGTGTGCTGTCGGCCTTGTCGCAAACCATTGTGGCCGATGTGATTCCGTTTGAAAGGCGCGGCCGCGCCATGGCGCTGGTGATGTCATCTTTTTCTGCGGCTACCGTGGCCGGTGTGCCGCTGAGTTTATTTCTAGCCGCGCAGTGGGGCTGGCATGCGCCGTTTTTTGCCATTGCAGCCGTCTGCGGCCTGCTGGCGGCGGGTGCCGCTTTCACTATGCCGCCCTTGGTAGAACACCTTGCACGTGCGCCCAGCTCGGCGTTGGCCAATATTGGCCAGGTGCTGCAAGACCGTAACCACCAAAAAGCATTTGCATTTACCGCGCTGCTGATGGGTGCTGGCTTTGCCGTCATTCCTTACATAACCATCTACACCACGGTCAACGGCGGCTTAACGGCGCAGCAAATCCCCTTCATATACCTGTGCGGCGGGGCAGCAACTCTGCTGACTGCGCGCTGGGTAGGCCGCATGACTGACCAGCTAGGCAAGCAAACCACGTTTCGCCGCTTGGTGCTGGTGGGCATGCTGCCGATGTTTCTTATGACCGTGAGTGCGCCGCTCGGGGTGTGGGGCATGTTGGCGGTGTCTACGTCCTTTTTTATTTGCATGGGTGGCCGCATGATTCCTGGCATGGCCATCATTGGCGCGGCTGGCAACCCCCAGTTGCGAGGCACCTTTATGGCAATCAATTCATCGGTTCAATCTGCAGCTATGGGTGTAGCGGCCTTTGTGGGCGGCTTGGTCATCAGCCGTGATGCCAACGGCTTGTTGCAGCACTATTGGGGCAATGCGCTGCTGGGCATGGCGGCTACCGTACTTAGCATATGGTTGGTGGGCAAATTGTCCCTTTACGGAGCGCCTGGTACGCCAGCATCAGCGCCGGTTGCAAAATAATTTAAAAAATTTAATTTAACTAAATCAAAGGCTTAGCAAGCAAAGTACGTACTTTGCTTGCATATTGTTGCAACGCAAGATTGCACAATTAAAGCTTCTAGTGCATAGTGACTTTAAGCATAGTTCGGGTTGTTTTTTAGGTGTTTGGGATTGCGCACTAACGCAGTCCCAGACGTTTGTGCAACGAGAGTAAATAGGAGTCTCCTTATGAACTTGACGATCAGTGGTCACCATCTTGAAGTTACGCCCGCCCTACGAAATTATGTGACCAAAAAACTCGATCGAATATCGCGCCACTTTGACCAGGTTGTTGACGTAAAAGTCCTGCTCACGGTCGAAAAACAGAAGGAAAAAGAGCGCCGCCAGCGCGCAGAGTGCAACATTCATGTCAAAGGCAATGACCTGTTTGCCGAAAGCAGCCACGCTGACCTGTACGCTGCGGTGGACGATCTGGTAGACAAGCTAGACCGCCAGGTTAACCGCCACAAAACCAAGATTCAAAATCACCATTACGAATCGACCAAACGCACCCTGCAATAAGCAGTCGCAGTGCAGGCTGAATTCAAGCTCAAGCTTGCACCAAGTTTGCATTAAATGCGTACTAAATGCGTGTTGAGTGCACACCACCAAGGCCGCTTTTGCGGCCTTTATTGCGCCAGCATGTACCCCATTTTTTACTACGCCAAGCTTATAAAAGCAATTCCATATCCTATTAATATAGGAGCTACTCGTGCAGCATTTACTTGGGCGACAGGCCTGTTTTTATAAAATGTTACATACGTGCATGCCAGGTACGTTTGCGCTAACTTGCTCACACAAGGCGCGCCCCAAGCAGGCAATAATGTGTAGCGTTGCTCTCAGGGTGTGACAAACGCTTGCGCTGCGCGACCAGTCCACAGTATGGTACTGACTTGTTCAACTTTAACTGTGCGCTGACCCGCACCACACCCTATGGCACATTCTGCTCACCACGCCCACCCCGTCAAGCATCTGCCCACTTTTTACACTAGCCCGCACTGCCATGCAGCATCGTCAGCCTGGCTGGTCAGGGTAGCAGCTTTGGTATTTTTCAGCGCCGCCTTGCTGGCCATCACAGGCTGTAAAGATGCAGGGAAAATGGGCGGTGCAGCCAATGCTCCGCCCCCTTTGGTAGTACCGCCAGGCGCAAGCACACCCGCTGCAGAGCCCGCACCCAGCGCGTCTGCGCCGATGGACGGTGCCAGCGCAGCCAAATAGCGTTGGTTGTACTGCGCCCGCATGCAGTGGCCCTTGGCCGGCCCATTGCACGCGGGTAAGCCCGCGCCAGACAGGCTGGCAGCGTT
This sequence comes from Polaromonas sp., assembly GCA_043721235.1. GTDB lineage: Bacteria > Pseudomonadota > Gammaproteobacteria > Burkholderiales > Burkholderiaceae_C > JAAFIP01. The sequence goes on from JAYSRE010000059.1 coordinate 4,538, forward strand.
GCATCCGCCTAAGGGCTCTGGGCGTTAGTCGCAATGCCAAGTGCTAGCCGCACTGGTTTTTGCTGCTAATGTACGGTAAGCTGTAGACTCACTGCAGCACCTTAGGAGCCCCCATGAGCGACGCAAACAGTTTTGGTAAATTTGTTCCCGGTTTTGATTTTTTGCAAAACCTTGCCAAAGGCGCGGCGCAAAATATCCCGCAACTTCCCAACCCGGCCAACTGGGTTGCGCCCACGCTCAATGTGGAAGAGCTAGACAAACGTATCAATGAGCTCAAAGCAGTGCAGTTTTGGCTAGACCAAAACGCCAGTGCTTTGGCCGCTACCATCACAGCCTTGGAAGTGCAGAAAATGACGCTGGCCACCCTTAAAGGCATGAACTTTAATATGGGCGATGTCGCTAACGCATTCAAGCTCAAAGCAGCAGACACCGTAGCCCAAGTGGTGGGCACCGCCAAAGACAAAGCCCTTGAAACTGTAACAGGCAAAAAGCCCGCGCCGCGCAGAAAATCTGCCAGTGCTACCAGCACGCCAGTCGCTGGGATTATTGACCCAATGCAGCTCTGGGGTGCACTAACCCAACAGTTTGGTGCCATTGCCGGCAGTGCCATGAAAGATGCAGCCCAAAAAACTGCCATGGACACCACTAAAAATATGGCCAAAGCCATGACCCAAACCGCGTTTAACACAGCAAAATCCACCGCCGGTCAAATGGCCAAAACCGCAGGTGCTGCAGCCAACCAAACGCTACAAAGAATGTCAGCTGCAGCGCCTAAACCAACACCCAGGTCGTTGCCCAGCCTGGTACGCAAAGCAGCGCCAGCGCCCAAAAAAGCAAGCCCACGTAGAGCCGCTGGCCAAACTAAGGGCAAAAAATAGTGAAACTGTTTCCATTTGGCCATGCCACGCACCCCCAGTGGCAAATGGCATGCGGCTTGGTCCTGGCCCAGTTGCGCGCGCAAATTGCGCTGCACAGCTACGCAGCGCAGCCCACACTGGCTATGGTGTACATCACTGACCATTACGCGGCCGATGCTGAGGCGATTTTGGCGCACCTGAGCGACCAGCTGCCTACGGTGCCCGACTGGACCGGCACGGTAGGCGTAGGGATTGCCTCTAACAATGTGGAGTATTTTGACGAGCCCGCCTTGGCCGTTATGCTGTGCGAACTGCCGGGTGACCAGTACCGCGTGTTCAGCGGCGTGGCCCCCTTGGGCTCTCAGCATGGGTTTTTCGATGCCCACAGCGCCCTGGTGCACGCTGATGGCAATACGCCTGACCTGGCCGAGTTGTTGCTAGAGTTAGCCGACCGCACCGAGTCGGGCTATTTGTTTGGCGGCTTGGTCGCCAGCCGCACGCAAGCGGTGCAATTTGCCGTCAGCGGCAATGGCAATGTGCGCGGCCAAGGCAAGGCCACAGGGGTCTTTCACGGGGGCTTGAGTGGCGTAGCTTTTGGAAGTGGCGTGGCCATGCTGTCGCGTGTCACGCAGGGATGTGCGCCCATTACCACCGCTGCGGGTAAAAAATCAAATGCCCGCACCGTCACAGGCTGCGACGGTAATGTCGTAACCCACTTGGATGGGCAACCCGCACTAGACCTACTGCTGCAAGACTTGGGTGTGAGCCTGAACCAGCCGCGCGAAGCACTGGAGAAACTGCGCGCCACCTTGGTGGGCATGACCGACGCAGGTGCCAGCGCCGTCACCGCGGTAGGCAACTTTGGCAGTGACACCCGGGTGCGCCACATCATGGGCCTAGACCCGGCGCGCAAAGGCGTGGCCGTATCAGACAAAGTGCAAGAGGGCAGCAGCATGGTGTTTTGCGAGCGCAACGTAGCCGCTGCACGCCGCGACCTGGTGCGCATTTGCGCTGAAATACGCGAAGAGCTAGAGCCTGCAGAGCTGTCGCTGCAAGGTGCCCTGCGTTTGGGTGATGACCAAGCCGATGCCGCACCCAGCGCCGCACGCCGTATGGCAGGGGCGGTCTACATCAGCTGCGCTGGCCGGGGTGGCCCGCACTTTGGCGCGCCCAGCGCCGAGCTGCAAATTATTCGCCACGCGCTAGGCGATGTGCCCTTGGTAGGTTTTTTTGCAGGCGGCGAAATTGCCCACCAGCATTTGTACGGCTACACCGGCGTGCTGACAGTTTTTACGGCATAAACCCATGCCCTGCATGCGCACGGGTAGCGCGCTGTAGTACCCGCAGTAGTTTGGTGCGCTGCTACACCGCTACTTGCAGCGCACCGCTGCTGCGGTTGCACACTGGCAGGGTGTTTAACAACCTGTGTCACCTTTACTATGGCCTCTGATTCATCTTTGTCAGCGCTGCGGCAATACCCGCGCGTATTATCAGCCCCCTGGTCACCTGCTGAGCGCCGCTTGCTTACTTGGGGCCTACTTCTGGCCACCTTGGCGGTGGTGGGCGCAGTTTGGGGCAGCCAGCTTGCCCAGTTATTGAATTTGCAACTTAATGCCCACGGCCATACCCATATGTATGCCCACGGACATCCGTTTATAGACTCACGCGTGCTGTGGGGCATACCCAATGCCATGGATGTGCTGACCAACTTACCTTTCCTGTTGGCTAGCATTGCAGGCCTGCGGGCGCTGCACCGCGCCTCTGGGGTGCAGCCTGTCACCCGCCAAGCGGCCACGGTATTTTTTGTCGGCTTGGGTTTGACGTTTTTCAGCTCCAGCTTCTACCACTGGGCACCACAAGCTTGGGGCTTGGCGCTAGACCGTGCAGGCATGGCCGTGGCATTTGCGGGCGTACTAGGCTTGGCAACGGCCCAGCGGGTCAGCCTGCGCGCAGCGCGCTGGACCTGGCTGACTGTACTGGTAACAGGGTTATTTGCAATTTTGCTGCAGAGGTTGGCGGGGATCATCGCACCCTGGGCGGTCGTGCAGTTTGGCGGCATGGCCGTGGTACTGTGGGCCTGCACCCAGCGCGCGCAACCTGGTGCCTTGGGTATCCGCTGGGGCGTGCTAATTGGCATTTATGCTGCGGCCAAGCTGCTTGAGCTGGGCGATGCATGGGTGTTCGATGCAACGCAGGGCTGGGTTTCGGGCCACAGCCTCAAGCATGTGGTGGCCAGCCTGGCTGCCTTGCCAGTCATCAGTGCATTACGACATAATGCACTGCAAATGCAAGCTGCAGCGCCACAGCGTAACCGGGTCATGGGCCAGACTATTTAAAAATAAGGAGCCAACATGGCAGTTATTCCTCACCGTTCAGCAGAACCTGGCGCTTTGCCTGCAGATGCGCAGGAGCAAGAGCAAGAGCATCCCAACCAATTCGCTTTGTTAACCCAGCGCCGCTTCGCACCTTTTTTCTGGACCCAGTTTGCCGGTGCGGCCAACGACAATTTATTTAAGTTTGCGTTCACAGTCATGGTGACCTACCAGCTTAGCATCAGCTGGATGCAGCCTGCCATGGCGGGGCTGGTGATTGGGGCCTTGTTTATCCTGCCGTTTTTACTGTTCAGTGCCACCAGCGGGCAATTGACCGACAAGTACGACAAAACCAAAGTCATCCGCTTTGTTAAAAACCTAGAAATCGGCATCATGCTGCTGGCTGCATTTGGCTTTGCCACGGCCAATGTGCCCGTGCTGCTGGCCTGCACGTTTTTAATGGGGGTGCACTCTACTTTGTTTGGCCCGGTCAAGTTTGCCTACATGCCCCAGGTGCTGAGCGAGCGCGAGCTCACCGGCGGCAACGGCATGGTGGAGATGGGCACCTTCGTGGCTATTTTGGCGGGCAATGTGGTGGGCGGCCTGTTGGTGGCTGTTCCGCAAGTGGGGCCTACTTACGTGGCTATTGCCTGCGTAGTGGCCGCATTGGCGGGCCGCGTGGTGGCCCAGTACATCCCCCCTGCACCTGCGACCGACCCAGGCTTGCAAATTAACTGGAACCCCGTAACAGAGACGCTGGCAAATTTAAAACTAGCGCACCAAAATACAGTTGTGTTCCGTTCGCTGTTAGGTATCAGCTGGATGTGGTTTTTTGGCGCTACATTTTTGTCGCAGTTCCCCAGCTTTGCCAAAGAAGTACTGCACGGCAGCAGCCAAGTGGCCTCTTTGCTGCTGGTGGTTTTTTCTATTGGCATTGCCATCGGTTCGCTGCTGTGCGAAACCCTGAGCCGCCGCCATGTAGAGATCGGCCTGGTACCACTGGGTGCGATAGGTATGAGCATTTTTTCAATCGACCTGTACTTTGCCTCGCGCGGCCTGCCAGCCAGCAGCGCGCTAAGCATTGGCCAGTTCATCAGCATGAGCGCGCATTGGCGGGTGATGGCCGACCTGGCCTTGCTCAGCCTGTTTGCAGGTCTGTACAGCGTTCCCATGTACGCGCTGATTCAGCTGCGCAGCCAGCCCACACACCGCGCGCGCATTATTGCGGCCAACAACATTCTCAATGCGCTGTTCATGATTGCCAGCTCGGTGATTGCAGGGCTACTGCTGGCGGCGCATTTCACCATTCCGCAGATATTTTTGTTCACCGGTTTGGCTAATGCCGTGGTGGCGTTTTATATTTTCATGCTGGTGCCGGAGTACTTTTTGCGCTTTATTGCCTGGGTGGCTTCGCGCTGTGTGTACCGTTTTAAAGTGACGGGTGACCACCACATTCCGGTGCAAGGTGCAGCTATTTTGACCTGCAACCATGTAAGCTTTGTGGATGCTGTGCTGCTGATGGCGGCCAGCCCACGGCCGATTCGTTTTGTCATGGACCACCGTATTTTTAAAGTTCCCGTGCTGGGCTGGATGTTTAAGCTGGCCAAAGCCATTCCTATTGCGTCGCGCTCTGAAGACCCGGTTGCTTACGCACAGGCCTTTGTGGCAGTGCAAGCGGTGCTCAAAGAGGGTGATTTACTGGCCATCTTTCCAGAAGGCGGCATCACCAAAGACGGGCAGGTGCAAGAATTTAAAGGCGGCATTATGAGAATTTTGCAAGGCGCTAGGGCCCAAGGCATCACGCCGCCGGTGATTCCGATGGCGCTGACCAATTTGTGGGGTAGTTACTTCAGCCGGATTGAGAAAAACGGTGCCATGGTGCGCCCCTTTCGGCGTGGGGTGTTCAGTCGCGTAGGTTTGAATGTGGGCCCACCCCTGCCAGCCGACCAAGTGCAGCCCGAACTGCTGCAAGCGCGTGTCAAGGCGCTTTTAATCAGTTAAAGTAGCATTTTTTAACACTCTGCGCTGTACCCACCGCTACCGTGTAATTATTTTGCACATCTCACAAAGTTGCGCGACACTTCTTACGCAGAGCTTCACAAATTCAAATCCAAGGAGAATGTTATGTCAGAAGTTACCAGCCCCGCAGTCACTCCCTTTACGCTGTCGCCGCCTGAGGTGATCACGCCATTGTCTAACCTGGCCGCCCAGTCAGCTGTGCCATTGGCACGTGAGACACAAACTGCGGTGGACGACCAGGTTGACCGTTTTATGGAAGGCTTGCTCAAGGAAGACGTGCAAAGCGAAGCTTTCAAGTCCAAGCTGGACAGCGCCTTTGCACTGGGGCGCGAAGAAGTGTCGATCGCTTCGGGTCTGATGCAAGGACGCTTGCTGCAGCGCAACTTTGCAGGCATTGAAGACAGCAGTGCTTTTAAAGCGATTCAAGACATGCGCGGCCATTTGGACGAGCTTAACCCTGGCAAAGAAGGCGACCTGTTCCAGCCGCAAAAATTGCTAGGCTTTATTCCCTATGGCAACAAGCTGCAGTCGTATTTCCGCAGGTACCAAAGTGCCGGCTCGCAACTGCAAAAAAGCATGCAGCAAATCTACACCGCCCGCGACGACATGCAGCGTGACGTAGTGGACATTGAGGCAACCCGTACCAAGCTGTGGGACGCTATGCAAAAACTGTCTGGGGCTATTTATTTTGCAGAAACCCTGGATGCCAAGCTGGCCTCAAAAGTAGATGCCTTGCAAGCCACCGACCCCACCAAAGCCAAGGCTTTGCAGCAGGAGGTGTTGTTTTATGCACGGCAAAACTTGCTCGACATGCAAACCCAGCAGGCCATATGCACCAACGGCTACTTGGCGCTGGACGTACTGAAAAAAACAGGCCGCGAAATGATGAACGGCTGCACCCGCGTGGCCACCACCGGCATGAGCGCGCTGGCCGTAGCGCAAACCGTGGCGCGCGCTACAGGCAACCAAATTCAGGTGATGGAAATGCTCACCGGCGTGAACAGTGCGATTGAAAATTTGGTGGCCGAGTCGGGCCGCCAGCTCAACACCCACGTGGAGAAAACCACCCAGTTTGCACAAAACCCCATGCTGGGCATTGAAAAAATGAAGGAAATGTTTGACCAAACTTTCAAGGCGATGGACGCGATGGACACTTTCCGCGCCAAATCCATTGAAGTCATGGGGCAAAACAACACCATCATGAAAGAGCAATTGGCACGTGCTGACCAGTACATTGACCGTACCCGCCAAAAGCAAGCGCGCGAGGCAACGCGCGAAAGCTTGGCAGGGCCGGTGGCGCTGTAAATTCATCACAGCCCCATTTTTCAACTCTAATTTCTCACGTTAATTTCAGTTTCTCTTCACTTTAAAAGGACATCTCATGGCTTCTCAGTATGTAATGCAGCGCGACACTTCTGGTTGGCGCAGCCAGGTTTGGATTTCATTCGGCTTGGCCATCAGCGCCTGCGCCATTGGTGTGATTCGTTTGCCTGGGCAAGAGCTGGACCGCGCCTTTTTGGCGATTGGTTTGTTCTTTTGCCTATTCGCGTCGTTTGCGGTGGCCAAGACCATTCGGGACAACCGCGATGGTCAGGTGGACACAGCCTCATGGACGATGACGGTGTGGGTGGCTTTTGCCGCCGCGTTTTGTTTAACCGCTTGGGGCCTGTGGCGTATGAACATTGGCGAATGGCAAAAGGGTTTTATGGTCATAAGTTGGTTGTTCTTGATCAGCACGACCTTCACGGTAGCCAAAACTGTGCGTGACAAACACGAAGCCGATTTGATGGACAAATCAGGTGGCCGCGGCGAAGCTTAAGGCTTAGGCTTTTACTGGCCTAGTCAAGACCCTTGCCGGTCTTGACTGCCAAAAACCGCTGCTGCTGCACCAAAGACTCGCCTGACAACTGTGTCAGGCGCTGCGCTTTAGACCGCAGCTGCGCCATCAACATGTCAATTTGGCCATGCAGCAGTTGGGTTGCAGTTTTTCCCTCTTCAATTACCAAGCTAGCCCTGTCTTTGCTGGGCACCCGCAAATAGCTGCTGATAGAGTCTGGCGCATAGCGGCGAATACACTCCCTGATAAACAGCTGGTCGTCATTGGCCAAAGCCTGGGTGCTCTTGGTTTGGCTGATCAAAGCCACACATTGCACGATCAAAGTTTTCAGTTCAGACAGCTTGTCTGTAGTGTCTTGCGATGCCTCCAGCGCCAGCTTTTCCATGGCGGTGTCTAGCAGCGCAATGTCGTTGTGGTCCACAAAATCAACAGGGTCACCGCTGACGGCCACGCCTAGCTCTCGCCTTTTTTGCAGCGCAACGTAAGAGCGCCAGCCAAACCCGCACAGCAGCACCGAGCTGATGGCAACAATAGGCACTGAACTTTGAATCACGCCCAGTACCAAGCCCACTACACTAGCGGCTGCGCCCATGGCGACCATGATATCGGCAGGGCTGAGGGCTTGTTTGCCGGTAGGCTGGCGTTGGCCCGACAAACGCTGCGCCAAGCTGCGGCCCAGCCGCTGGCGCGCTTGCGCTGCTTGTAGGCGGGCCAGCGCCAGCGGAGAAGCCTTGTCGCTGTCCGCAGTGTCTGCTGCCACCAAGCGCCGGTTTACCGGGCCTTTGGCTACGGCAAATTTCTTGTTAATTTTGGGGTCGTTCATGGCAAGTTTTTTTAAGCCGGGTGTAGAGCTGTTAAACCCCGCGTGCACGGTCGGCGTGAAATTGTTTCACATAGGCACCCAAGGTGCCAGCGTCCAGCGCTGCGCGTACCTCGCGCATGAGGTTTAAAAAATAGTGCAAATTGTGAATGCTGCCCAGCATGGGCCCCAGCATTTCACCGCAGCGCTCCAGGTGGTGCAGGTAGGCCCGGCTAAAGCCGCCGGTACTGCGGCCTTGCGCATCGGTGCTGCCTTGGCAGGCGTAGCAAGTACAGGTGCTGTCTGCCGGGCCCATGTCGCTTTTGTGGCGGGCGTTGCGCACTTTAAGGTCGCCAAAGCGGGTGAACAAATGGCCGTTGCGGGCATTGCGGGTGGGCATCACGCAGTCAAACATGTCTACGCCAGCACCCACACCTTCAACCAGATCCTCCGGCGTGCCCACGCCCATC
>JAYSRE010000060.1:0-12829 GCA_043721235.1 Polaromonas sp.
AAGCCGAGCTACTGCGCCGCCAGGAAGAAGACTTGGCCGAACGCCGCGCCCTGCGCGAAGCGCAAGAGGCACGCGACATGGCCGTGGCAATGCAGGCCGTCGATGCGGCTAACAAAGCCCAAGACGACGTACAAAAAGAAACCGACCAGAGCAACGCCCAAGCTGGTGCCCAAGCCCCCAGGCCCGGCAAAACATTGGCCCAAATGCAGGCTGAAGATGCCGCACGCAAGCTGGCCTTGCGCGCCGAAAAAGACGCCGTGCTGGCCAACAAAGAGGCCGAACAAGCCCACAGCGAAACAGTCAAAGCTGATGCACAAGCCAGCAAAGCAGCTGCAGCTGCCGCCGTGGCCGACCAAGCCAAAGCCACCGCCAACGAGGCCGTGCGCGTTGCTGCCCAGGCCAAAGCTGACGATGTGGCCCGCGCCAAAGACCTGACCGAGCGTCGCGACAAGGCCCTGGCCGAAGCCGTGGCTATCCGTGCCATGATGAGTGCACCCAAGCGTGTGCTGGTGGCTAAAAAGCCTGAGGAGGCCAAGCCCGTCGCCAAAGAAGGTGTCAAAGGCACATTGCACAAGCCTGTGGGGGCACCTGGTGCCAAGCCTGCTGCCGGTGCAGCGTCGCCCACCAGCGGCCCGCGCGGTGCAAAAACCGAAGTCAAATCAGAAAAACTGTCTTCTAGCTGGAGCGGTGACCCGGCCAAGAAGAAAGAAATCAAAACCCGTGGCGACAGCAGCGGCGGTGTAGGCCGTAGTAACTGGCGCTCGGGCCCGCGTGGCCGCCGCCGTGGCGACGATGACCGCGAAGTTGCGGCACCAGCCGCCGCAGTAGAGGCCCGCGTGATGGAAGTGCATGTGCCAGAGACCATTACCGTGGCCGAGCTAGCCCACAAAATGGCCGTCAAGTCGTCTGAAGTCATCATGAAGCTGATGAAGCTGGGCCAGATGGTAACCATCAACCAGCCGCTAGACCAAGACACGGCCATGATCGTGGTGGAAGAAATGGGCCACAAAGCCTATATTGCCGCCCTGGACGATCCTGAAGCATTTACTGACGACGAAGGCGCAGAGCAAACCGCGCCGCTCTTGCCGCGCGCCCCAGTGGTTACCGTTATGGGCCACGTCGACCACGGTAAAACATCGCTTCTAGATTACATTCGCCGGGCCAAAGTGGCCTCGGGCGAAGCGGGCGGCATTACCCAGCACATTGGCGCTTACCACGTGGAAACACCACGCGGCATGGTGTCGTTTTTGGACACCCCTGGACACGAGGCGTTTACCGCCATGCGTGCCCGTGGTGCCAAGGCCACCGACATTGTGATCTTGGTAGTAGCTGCCGATGACGGTGTGATGCCGCAAACCAAAGAAGCTATCAAACATGCTAAAGCAGCAGGTGTACCTATCGTTGTGGCGATCAACAAAATCGACAAACCGGGCGGCAACCTAGAGCGCGTTAAAAACGAGCTGGTGGCCGAAGAAGTGCTACCAGAAGAGTTTGGCGGCGAATCGCCTTTTGTCTCTGTATCGGCCAAAACCGGCCAAGGTATTGACGACTTGCTAGAGCAAGTGCTGCTGCAAGCCGAAATCTTAGAGCTCAAAGCTCCCGTGGATGCCATGGCCAAAGGCTTGGTCATTGAAGCGCGCCTGGACAAAGGGCGCGGCCCAGTGGCAACCATTTTGGTGCAGTCGGGTACGCTCAAAGCGGGCGACATGGTGCTGGCAGGTTCAACTTACGGCCGTGTGCGTGCGATGTTGGACGAAAACGGTGCGGTCATTAAAACCGCAGGGCCGTCCATTCCTGTGGAGATTCAAGGCTTGACCGAAGTGCCTGCTGCTGGCGATGAGTTTATGGTGATGCAAGACGAGCGCCGCGTGCGTGAGATCGCCACCTACCGCGCTGGTAAGTTCCGCAATACCAAGCTGTCCAAGTTGCAAGCTGCGAAGTTGGAGAATATGTTCTCCGACATCAATGCCGGCGAAGTCAAGCTGCTGCCTATCATTGTCAAGGCTGACGTACAGGGCTCGCAGGAAGCGCTGGCCCAGTCGCTGCTCAAGCTGTCCACACCTGAGGTTAAAGTGCAAATGGTGTTTACAGCCGTGGGCGGTATTTCGGAATCTGACGTGAACTTGGCCATTGCGTCTAAGGCCGTCATCATCGGCTTTAACACCCGCGCTGATGCTGGTGCCCGCAAGCTGGCCGAGAACAACGGTGTCGACATTCGGTACTACAACATCATCTACGATGCGGTAGACGATGTGAAAGCTGCCATGAGCGGTATGTTGACCCCAGACAAGAAAGAAGAAATTTTGGGCCTGGCTGAAATTCGCCAAGTTTTCCGTGTTTCCAAAATCGGTTCGATTGCAGGCTGTATGGTGACCTCGGGCTTGGTCAAACGCAGCGCCAAACTGCGCTTGCTGCGCGACAACATGGTCATCTTTACCGGCGAACTCGACTCGCTCAAGCGCTTTAAAGACGATGCCAAAGAAGTTAAAGAAGGTTTTGAGTGCGGCTTGAACATCAAGAACTACAACGACATCAACGAAGGTGACGTGCTGGAGTTCTTTGAGATTCGTGAAGTTGCGCGTACGCTGTAAAGCTATTGTGAAAGAGTAATCATGCAATTGGTGAAAAATTTGTGGCGAAACAACAAAGGTTTTTTGTTGTTTCTGGGCCTGATGTTCGTGTTCCGTTCTGCTGTTGCAGATTGGAACCTGGTACCCACGTCCTCCATGAATCCCACACTGATTTCGGGTGACCGTGTTGTAGTAAATAAGCTTGCTTACAGTGTACGTGTGCCGTTCACTTTGCACCAAATCACCCGCTGGGCAAGTCCTGCACGCGGTGACGTGATTACGTTTGACTCGCCTAAAGACGAGGTGAACCTAATTAAGCGCGTAGTTGCAGTAGGGGGTGATGTGGTTGAAATGCACAACAACACACTAAGCATCAATGGCAAAGTGATTGAGCGTAAGCTGGTCGATGCAGCGCGCAGTATTCCTACTGAGTCGGGTGCTTTGCTGGCTGAAATCTGGACTGAACATATGGGCGTTAAGCAGATTGAGGTGGCGCGTATTGTGGCCATGAACCGCAATTCTGAATTTGGTTCAGTGCAAGTGCCTGCTGACCATGTGCTGGTATTGGGTGACAGTCGCGACAACAGCAATGACTCACGATTTATTGGTTTTATCAACGTGCAACGCATTACCGGCCAAGCAGTTCGGGTGGCTATGTCGCACAACCCCGATAGTTTTTACCTGCCGCGAATTGACCGCTGGTGGCTTGCTCTGTAAAAAAGATAAGATGCCAAAGAAAAAATCATCAGCCCCTAACCGCGGTATCCGTGTGGGCGACCAGATCCAGCGGGATCTGGCGGAGCTGATCGCACGCGAACTCAAAGACCCGCGCGTAGGCATGGTCACCATCAACGCGGTAGAGGTTACGCCTGACTATGCCCACGCGCAGGTGTACTTTAGCGTGCTGGTAGGCGAGCCTGAGCTGGCCAAAGCCGCACTGAACCAAGCGGCAGGTTTCTTACGCAACGGTTTGTTCAAAAAGCTGCATATCCACACGGTACCCACATTGCACTTTCAGTTCGACCAAAGCATAGAGCGCGCCTCCGACATGAATGCACTGATCAGCAAAGCAGTAGCCTCACGTTCCAAAAACGAGGAATAGAATGAAAAGCGCTCCACGGGTCGTGCGGCGCCCCGTACATGGGGTGCTAGTGCTTGACAAGCCGCTAGGCCTGTCGAGCAACGACGCGCTGCAAAAAGCCAAATGGCTGCTGCGGGCCGAGAAGGCTGGCCACACCGGCACGTTAGACCCCTTGGCCACTGGCGTACTGCCGCTGTGCTTTGGCGCGGCAACCAAATTCAGCGCCTTGCAACTAGAGGCGCGTAAAACTTACGAAGCTACGGCTGTTTTAGGCACCACCACTACCACCGGAGATGCAGAAGGTGAGGTGGTCGCACAGCGCCCCGTGCAAGTCAATGCGGCAGACCTAGAGCGTGCGCAAAAGCAGTTTACCGGCCCTATCAGCCAAATACCACCGATGTACAGCGCGCTAAAGAAAGACGGCATAGCTTTGTATGAATACGCACGTGCAGGCATCACGCTTGAGCGGGCACCGCGCCAAGTTACTATTTTTAAGCTAAATGTAGCGCTCGCCCAAGGAAATGCTGCACAAGTAGCTATTAAAATAATAGCTACAGTGAGCAAAGGCACTTACATTCGCACTCTGGGCGAAGACATTGGCGAAGCCCTAGGTTGCGGTGCGCATTTAAGCGCGCTGCGCCGCACCGAGACGGGCGCTCTGGGCTTGCACAACGCGGTAACTCTGGCCCAGCTAGAGGCCATGACGCAAGACCAGCGCTTGGCCTGTGTGCAGCCGGTGGAAAGTTTGTTGGCGGGTCACACAGAAGTCATGCTAGACCAGGACAATGCAGGGCGCTTCCTGAGCGGCGTGCGGCGCAAAACTACGCTGCCTGACACCGAGCAGGTTGCCGTGTACGCCACGCAGCCTACCGCTGACGGGCGGGGCAGCGTAAAAATTTTACTGGGCTCGGCCCATACCAAAGCGGGTGAACTGATCCCCACCCGCTTGTTGTCACCTATTGAAATTGATCAAATTTTGACTTCGCAAGCAGCCACCCCCGTTCGGGCTGAGCTTGTCGAAGCCCTAGGAAGTCCCGTGTTCGCAAACGAACACATGGGCTTAGGGCGAACGGGGAATTGAGAGAGAAACCATGAGCAAACAAATCCGCAACATAGCCATCATAGCCCACGTGGACCATGGCAAAACTACGCTGGTAGACCAGCTGCTACGCCAGTCGGGCACCTTCCGCGAAAACGCCAAGATGACTGAACGCGTCATGGACAACAACGATCTTGAAAAAGAACGCGGCATTACGATTTTGGCCAAAAACTGCGCTGTCAGCTGGGAAGGCACCCACATCAACATCGTTGATACCCCAGGTCACGCCGACTTTGGCGGCGAGGTAGAGCGCGCGCTGTCTATGGTGGACGGTGTGGTGCTATTGATCGACGCGGTAGAAGGCCCCATGCCGCAAACCCGCTTCGTTACCAAGAAGGCTTTGGCACTGGGCTTGAAGCCTATCGTCGTGGTCAACAAAGTAGACCGTCCAGGTGCGCGCCCAGACTACGTGATCAACGCGGCTTTTGAGCTGTTTGACAAGCTCGGTGCTACCGAGGAGCAGCTAGACTTTCCTGTGGTGTACGCATCGGGCCTGAACGGCTGGGCCACCATGGAAGAGGGCAATGCAGGCGAGCAGTGGGGCAAAGACCTGGCTCCTTTGTTTAACACCGTGCTCAGCCACGTCAAAGCGCACGCCGGCGACCCAGCGGCACCTTTGCAGTTGCAAATCTCCAGCATGGACTATTCCAGCTATGTCGGCAAAATTGGCGTAGGCCGTATCAACCAAGGCACCTTGAAAATGCCACAAGACGTGGTGATGGTCACCGGCATGGACGGCACGCCCGTCAAGTGCCGTATCAACCAAGTGCTGACTTTTGAAGGCCTGGAGCGCCGTCCGCTCGAAGCGGGTGAAGTGGCCATGCCAGGCCATATTGTGCTGATCAACGGCATTGAAGACATTGCGCTAGGCGTAACGATCACCGACCCACTGTCACCCCAGCCGCTGCCGATGCTCAAGGTGGACGAGCCTACGCTGACCATGAACTTTTGCGTTAACAACTCGCCACTGGCGGGCCGTGAAGGCAAGTTTGTCACCAGCCGCCAGCTGTACGACCGCTTGCAGCGCGAGCTGCAGTCCAACATGGCACTGAGGGTGAAAGAAACCGACGAAGACGGTATTTTTGAAGTCTCAGGCCGTGGTGAACTGCACCTGACCATTTTGCTGGAGACCATGCGCCGCGAAGGCTACGAGCTGGCTGTAGGCAAACCGCGCGTAGTGTTCAAAGAAATCAACGGAGAAAAGTGCGAGCCGATCGAGATGTTGACGGTTGACATTGAAGAAGGCCACCAAGGCGGCGTGATGCAAGCCCTGGGCGAGCGCAAAGGCGACCTGGCCAACATGGAATCAGACGGCCGTGGCCGTGTGCGTCTAGAGTACAAAATTCCAGCGCGTGGTTTGATTGGCTTTCGCAATGAGTTTTTGAACTTGACGCGCGGCACTGGCCTGGCCAGTAACATTTTTGACAGCTACGAGCCTTTCCGTGGCGAGATTCCAGGCCGCAAAAACGGTGTGCTGATCTCGATGGACGACGGCGAAATTGTGACTTACTCGCTGGGCAAACTGGACGACCGTGGCCGCATGGTGGTGAAAGCTGGCGACCCTGTGTACGAAGGCATGATTGTGGGTATCCACAACCGCGACAACGATTTGATCGTGAACGCCGTGCGCCAAAAGCAGCTGACCAACTTTCGCGTGTCGGGCAAAGAAGACGCGATCAAGATCACGCCGCCGATTATTCTGACGCTGGAAACTGCCGTGGAATTTTTGGAGGACGACGAGCTGGTGGAAATCACGCCCAAGTCGATTCGTTTGCGCAAGCGCTACTTGAAAGAGCATGAGCGCAAGAAGGCTGGTCGCGGCTAATTTGCACCGAGCAGAGAACTTCTAAAACCAGATACAGGCCGCGAAGGGCGCTAAAGTTACGCGAAGGACGCGAAAGGAATGCCAAGATAGGTGATCTTAATGGAGCACTGTTGAACTGAGTTTTTTTACTCGGTTTCTTTTTTTGGTTTTCTTTTGCGACTTTCGCGTAATCTTTGCGCACTTCGCGGCCTGTCCCCGTTTTATCTACGAACCATTGACGTGATGAAAAAATGAAGCTTACCCACAGCAAAGCCGTTCTAGTGATGATCGCAGTCACCCTGATGTGGTCTATCGCAGGGGTGGTGACGCGGCAACTGGAGCATGCCAGGAGTTTTGAGGTGACGTTTTGGCGTAGCTTCTTCACCATGGTGTCGTTGCTGATCATTTTGCCGCTCTGGCAAGGTAAAGACGTGTTTCGCAAGATGCATTGGTCAAGCAAATCCTTTTGGATATCTGGCGTGTGCTGGAGCGTGATGTTTACGGCCTTTATGCTGGCCTTGACACTGACTACGGTGGGTAATGTACTGGTGACGATGGCCGTGGGGCCGTTGTTTACGGCGCTTATGGCGCGTTTTGTCATTGGTCACCGCTTGCCCACGCGCACCTGGGTGGCCATCGCCGTGGCGGGCGCAGGCATTGCGTATATGTTTGGATCGCAAATGAACATGGGTGCACCTGGCGCTTTGCTTGGCTGCTTGGTGGCGCTGCTGGTGCCGATAGCTGCTGCGACGCATTGGACGGTAGTGCAAAAGGCGCAGGCCCATGGTGACCAAATTGACCTGGTACCTTGCGTGCTAGTAGGTGCGGTGATTTCGTCATTGGTCACCTTGCCTTTGGCCTTCCCCTTCATGGCCTCTGGCAAAGATGTGGCCTGGTTGGGCCTGCTGGGTTTGGTGCAGCTGGCTATCCCCTGCATACTGTCCGTCTTGTGCGCCCGGGTGCTCAAAGCACCCGAGGTGTCGTTGCTGGCGCTGCTAGAGGTTATTTTTGGCATCGCGCTGGCATGGCTGGGCGCTAACGAAGTACCTGGCCACACCGTGTTATTGGGTGGCGCACTGGTGATCGGCGCGCTGCTGGCCAACGAAATACTGGGTTGGAAGGAGAAAACGAATGCAGCCTGAAAAACATGTTGTGACCGAGGTGTGCGGCTGCGCAGGCATGATCACCCTGAACCGTCCTAAAGCGCTGAACGCATTGTCTTTGCCGATGATCAGAGACATTACTGCGGCTTTGTTGGAGTGGAAATCTAACCCAGCCATCAAGCTGGTGGCCATTCGCGGGATGGGTAAAAACCCCGCACATGCGGCGGACAGCACTCTGCCAGCGTATGCGCCGTTTGGTAGCTTTTGCGCAGGGGGTGATATTCGCTTTTTTCACCAAGCGGCCTTGGCGGGCGACCCGGCGCTGGAAGATTTTTTTACCGAAGAATACGCGCTTAACCACTTAATTCACACCTACCCCAAGCCGTACATTGCTTTTATGGACGGCATTGTGATGGGCGGCGGCATGGGCATTAGCCAAGGCGCTAGCCACCGCATTGTGACTGAGCGCACCAAAATGGCCATGCCTGAGACGGGCATTGGCCTGTTTCCTGATGTAGGCGGCGGTTATTTTTTAAGCCGCTGTCCTGGCAGGGTAGGGGAGTATTTGGCGCTGACGGGGCAGTTAATTCAAGCTGACGATGCCGTAACCCTTGGGCTGGCTGAGGTGCGCTGTGCCAGCGCTGACTTACCCGCGCTGTGGGCAGCTTTACCGCAGCTTTTAGACTTTGTTGTAGCGGCTAATACAGCGGCTGGTGCAGAGGTAAATTTTACGGCAGTTGGGAAATTGATCACTATTAATAGTGTAGCTAACAATCCAGCAATTCCTTGGGCGATAGCCACGAATCGTTTAAAAATAGATGCCATATTTAGTCTGCCCAGTGTTGCCGACATATGCACCGCTTTAGATGCAGATGCGTCGCCATGGGCCACAGAAACTGCTGGCACACTGCGCAAACGCTCCCCGCTCATGCTGCATGTGGTGCTAGAACTTGTCCGCCGCGCCCGCAGCATGGGCCTGGCCGACGACTTGCGCCTGGAGCGCGACTTGGTACGTCACTGCTTTCACACCGCGCACTTGCAGCGGGCAGGTGTTGCCAGCGAAACGGTAGAAGGCATTCGCGCGCTGGCGGTAGACAAAGACCACGCACCGCGCTGGAACCCTGCGCGGATAGAAGACGTAACGGCTGCGATGGTGGCGCCGTTCTTTGAAAGCCCGTGGCCAGTGAACGCGCACCCGCTGCGTGGGCTAGCGTGAGCGAGACCTAAGCGTGAGCAAAACTTAAGCCCAAGCAAGCTCCAAGCTTGAACTGGACTCAAGCCCTTTTAAGGTTCTTCATTGCCCGCTCCACCTCGCGTTTGCCTTCGCGGTCGGCTATCACATCGCGTTTATCATGCTCGGCCTTGCCTTTGGCCAGTGCTATCTCGCACTTTACGCGGCCATTTTTCCAGTGCAGGTTGATCGGCACCAGGGTATAGCCTTTTTGCTCCACCTTGCCGGTCAGGCGGCGAATGTCGTCCTTTTTCATCAACAGCTTTTTGGTGCGCACGCTGTCGGGGTTGACGTGGGTTGATGCAGTTTTGAGCGGGTTAATTTGGCAACCTAGCAAAAACAACTCGCCAGCGCGCGCCAGCACGTAACCGTCGGTCAGCTGCACTTTGCCACTGCGAATGGCTTTCACTTCCCAGCCGTCCAGCACCATGCCGCACTCGTGCCGCTCTTCAAAAAAGTAGTTGTACGCAGCCTTTTTATTGTCGGCAATGCGCGAATCGCCTGGAGTGGGCTTCTTTTTAGTGGACGATTCAGGCTTATTTGTCATACGCGATAGGTGAGGCTGTGCAGCCCAAATACAATTGGGTTGCAAACCCGTATTTTAAGAACTCTTAACGCTTGTCGCCGCCCCTTACGTGAAAACTGTCAATAAGTCTGTTTTGATATGGTACAGCGCTGCCCAAATGTTTGATTTGGTCACCGATGTGCCCAATTACCCCAAATTTTTACCTTGGTGCGACGCAGCCAGCGTACTGCAGCAAACGCCCGCAGGTGCAATGGCCGAGGTCAGCATTAATTTTGGTGGCCTGCGGCAAGGCTTTAGCACGCGCAACATCCATGTTGTTGAAGACTCGGGTCAGCGCTTGGTCAAAATGCAGTTGGTCAAAGGCCCGTTTTCATCCTTGCATGGCAGCTGGAAATTCAGCCCTGTGGGTGAGCCTGGCCAAAACGCCTGCCGGGTTGAGCTGCAGCTGCACTACGGTTTTAACAGCCCCGCTTTGGCCGCAGTCGTAGGCCCCGTGTTTGACAAAATAGCCTCTAGCTTGGTGGATGCCTTTGTCAAACGGGCAGAGCAGGTGTATGGCTGAGCTACTGCATATTACGGTGTGCTTTTCGCCGCAGGCGCGGGTGGTGCACACGCTGGCCTTGCAGTTGCCCCAAGGTGCCTGTGTGCGTGACGCGTTGGCCCTGTGCGAGGCAGACAGCCGGTTCGCCAGTGCGCTAGGGGCTGACCCTGGTGGCACTAAGCAGTTGCCTTTGTTTTGCGCAGTGTGGGGCACACGGGTGCCGCGCAACCAGCCGCTGGGCCAGCACGACCGCATTGAGCTGTGCCGCCCGTTGCGGGTAGACCCCAAAGTAGCGCGGCGTGAACGCTTCGCGCAGCAAGGTGCACGTACCACCGGGTTGTTTGCGGCGCGCAGGCCGGGGGCCAAACCGGGGTATTGAGTTGTTTTTCCGGGTTTGGATGTTCAAAGCATTCGCTATCATAAAAATAGCTAACTATGCAGTATTTCCTTGGGCGGTAGGGCAAAAAGGCATAAAAAAGGCGCTGTAAGCGCCTTTTTTAGCCGCTGCATTGCGCCTATTTGCATTCAGTCACAGCCAATTCGTCCAAGCGTTTGATTTCTGTAGCGCGGTCGGCTTCGCTCATAAACTCACGTTCGCCTTTGGCATTGGCAGTGGAAATGCGGGTGCCGGCGCTGAGGTTGGCTTTAGACTTTTTAACGCGTTCGCAGTTTTCAGCGCGCACAGCGGTCAGTTTGTCGGCTTCGGCTTTCTTTTTTGCAGCCTCTGCAACTTCGACTTCTTTTTTCTTTTTTTCCAGCTCAGCGTCTTTGCCGGTTAGTTTGGGGCCGCTGGCGCTAGCGCTGGGTTTGGGGGCAGATGCAGTGGCTGCAGCGGCTGACGCGGTGGCTTCAGGTTCTGCGGCTTTGGCTACAGACTTTGCTCCAGTAGGGCGCTTAAAAATGCTTTTGTCCACAATGTCTGCAGGTGGCGCCTGGTCGCTAAAAATGCGGCGGCCGTCTTTGTCGGTCCAGCCCCATTGGGCGTGGGCTGCGCCTGCCAGCGCCAAGCCTAGTGTGATGAGAAGTGCGGTTGTTTTCAATAAAGTCATAACTAAAGGTTTCATAACTGTAGTGTAGCGCGGCAAAGCGCCTGTGGCGAGGTGTTCACAATAGCTTTGTAGCCGCTGGCACCCTGCAAAGTGCCACTAATCGCCTTACTATCGCGCTTTTAACGCGCTAAAAGCCCAAAAAGTTTACAACCAAGCCTGGCTACCGTATACCCGTGCACCGCAGTGTGCTGGTGCTAAGCCCCTGGGGTGCTGGTGTACTGGCGCTAGGGTTTACACCAGCTGGCACTGCGCGCGCGGGTACAATTGATTTTTTGGAGCCTTCACTATGCGCATGCTTGGCAAAGCACTGACGTTTGACGACGTTTTACTCGTTCCCGCTTTCTCCGAAGTTCTGCCCAAGGACACCTCTTTGGCAACGCGGTTTTCGCGCAATATTGCCCTTAACCTGCCCCTGATCTCTGCCGCTATGGACACCGTTACCGAGGCGCGCTTGGCCATTGCCATGGCGCAAGAGGGCGGCATTGGCATAGTGCATAAAAACCTCACCGCCAAAGAGCAGGCGGCCCAGGTGCGCAAAGTCAAGCGCCATGAGTCTGGCGTGCTGCGCGACCCCGTGGTGATTCCGTCTGACTTTAAAGTGCACCAAGTCATTGCTTTGAGTGAGCAACTGGGTGTTAGCGGTTTTCCGGTGGTAGACGGCGGCAAAGTGGTGGGCATTGTCACCGCCCGCGACCTGCGCTTTGAAACCCGCATGGACGTGATGGTGAAAGACATCATGACCCCGCGCGAACGCCTGGTCACCGTGCCCGTAGGCGCGCCGCTGGCCGATGCCAAGGCGCTGATGAACAAACACCGCCTGGAACGCGTGCTGGTGGTCAGCCCCGGTTTTGAACTCAAAGGCTTGGTGACGGTCAATGACATTACCAAGCAAACCAGCTTTCCCAACGCCGCCCGCGACGACCAAGGCAAGCTGCGCGTGGGCGCTGCCGTAGGTGTAGGCGAGGGCACCGAAGAGCGCGTAGCCGCCTTGGTAGAAGCCGGTGTAGATGCCATTGTGGTAGACACCGCCCATGGCCACAGCAAAGGCGTGATCGAGCGGGTGCGCTGGGTTAAGCAAAACTACCCGCAGATTGACGTGATTGGCGGCAACATTGCCACCGGCGCTGCCGCGCTGGCGCTGGCAGAGGCGGGCGCAGACGGGGTCAAAGTGGGCATTGGCCCTGGCAGCATCTGCACCACCCGCATCGTGGCGGGCGTGGGCGTGCCGCAGATTATGGCCATTGACAGCGTAGCCACAGCACTGCGCGGCACTGGCGTGCCCTGCATTGCCGACGGCGGCATCCGCTACAGCGGCGACATCGCCAAGGCCATCGCAGCCGGTGCCAGCACGGTGATGATGGGCGGAATGTTTGCAGGCACTGAGGAAGCACCCGGCGAGGTGGTGCTGTTCCAAGGCCGCAGTTACAAAAGCTACCGCGGCATGGGCAGCATTGGCGCCATGCAGCAAGGCAGCGCCGACCGCTACTTTCAAGAGTCATCCAATGGCAACCCCAACGCCGACAAACTGGTGCCCGAAGGCATCGAAGGCCGTGTGCCCTACAAAGGCAGCGTGGTCAGCATCATCTTTCAAATGGCGGGCGGTTTGCGCGCCAGCATGGGCTACTGCGGCTGCCCCACCGTACTGGACATGCAAAACAAAGCCGAGTTTGTCGAGATCACCACCGCAGGCATTCGCGAGAGCCACGTGCATGATGTGCAGATTACCAAAGAAGCGCCGAACTATCGGGCAGAGTAAACTGCTAAGCAACGGAGCCTGTTTGCTATGCTGCTTGATGATCTACGTCAGATGAAACCTGCCATCGAA
>JAYSRE010000061.1:0-12701 GCA_043721235.1 Polaromonas sp.
TATATGCACAACGCCAAATTCAAAACCTACCGGTTCCTGGCCCTGAACCAAGCTTAAGGCGTAAGCCCCCAGATCATTTAGCACCAAGCTCCAACCCCACCAAACAGCCACCACCACCAAGGCCGTGCTTATGTCCCTGCAGTGCCACAGCTGAACTAGCAGCGCTAGCAAAGTCATACTGGCTGTGAACACCGTCAGAACCAGCCACGCCCAGCGCAGCACGCCATAACCCAAGGCATCTGCAATAGAAAAGTAGCTGCTTAGCAATAAAAACACGGTACCCACAACTGCGTAGACTGCCACCCAGTAAGCCCAGCCAGAGCGGCTGGCACCCGCGCTGGCAAGCAAGAATTGACAGGCTGTTATGGTGACCAGGTGGTAGGCCAACAGCGGCCACTCAAACTGCATGCGCGCACCCCCGTAGGTCACGCTCCACCACACCAAAACCAAAGACAACAGCCATGCCGCTGACAGCGCCATAAAGTGACGGTCTAGGGGTTCATTAAGCCGTTTTGCAGGTACCCACAAAGCGCACACCGGCACTGCCAACGACGCCAGTGCCAATACGCAGCAGACCAGTGCAAGCCATGGCCCCGCCAGCATATTTGTAATTGCCACGCTACATCAACCCACTGTTTAAAGCCAAGCTCACAGCTTGCGCGCGTGTGCGCACCTTGAGCTTGCGGTGGGTGTTTTTAATATGGGTGTTGACGGTTTGAATGCTAATTTTAAGCATCTGGCTAATCTCAGCGCTGATGTAGCCCGAGGCC
Source organism: Polaromonas sp. (assembly GCA_043721235.1). Classification (GTDB taxonomy): domain Bacteria; phylum Pseudomonadota; class Gammaproteobacteria; order Burkholderiales; family Burkholderiaceae_C; genus JAAFIP01. Next base: position 771 of record JAYSRE010000061.1, read on the forward strand.
ACCAGCTTGAGCACCTCGCGCTCTCTTTCTGTGAGCGAAAAAAGCACATGCTCTGACGTTGATGCTGCGTGCGATCCACTGTGATTGTCTAATTTTTTAAGTAGCCTCCGGGCTAAGCTGGGCGTGATGGATGCCCCTCCATTGACGACTTGCAACACCGCCTCAGGAAAGTTACCAAACCACGAATGCTTGACGTAGTAGCCCGTCGCACCCAAGCTAAAAGCATGCATTGCATGGTCCTCGTCTTCCATCACTGAGATCAACACGACTTCTACCATCGGCTTGACCGTTTTGCACTGGCGAATTAGGTCGAAGCCCAAACCGTCGCCTAGATTTAAATCCACCAGAAGCACATCAAAATCTATGGTGGAAACCAACTGTTTGCCCTCTTTGAGACTGGCACCTTGGGCAACCAAATTAATACGGTTGTCGGCGAGCAACTCGTCGGCGATCACTTTGCGTACATGCAAATCATCGTCTACCAGCACTACGCGTACAGGCCTGGCCGCTTGGCCTAAAAAAAAGCTGGGCCATGACGGCATGCTCTTGCTGGTTAAGGGCGAACTGCCTTTTAAAAAGGGCGCATCGATTGCATTGAAATGTGACGTTGATAACTGTTCCATACCCTACTCCTTTGATGCGCTGCTATAGGCTTGGGGATGCTTGATGCCAACCCATTGCGCTTACGCTGTTCAACCGATTTTTATATGCTCTTTGATTGGTGGCACTTGCTACAGCCTTAATCAATGCCGTTGTAGCGACTATCGCCAAAAAATGAGGCCATTAACCGCTTGGTAAATGTACCGTTACGCTTGAAACATTTAGTAACTACCTTGTTTAAATAGTGAATTTTGCTATTAATTTTGCAATGCAATCTGGTGCTGCGCAACACAGTTGGAAGTGTGAACGATTGCACATGCTTGTGTCAATTCACACAAATGGACTAGCTAACAACAGGTATTGGTACTTAACCGCAGCAGTAAGAAACTTGCGTCAGACAAAACGGGAAACAGAAAAAAGCAGTTCTGACTGCCACTGCCAACGGATTGTCGCGGTGCCGAGTAACCAGAATTAGCTGGTTTCTTAGCTCAGTGTTAATTCAATTTATTTATTTAACGAGGAACTCACCATGAAAAAATACCTACTTACTGCTCTCGCCTTCGCTGCAACCGCCGCTATGGCAACAGGACCAACAGGCCCGGTCATCAACATCAATGATGACTCGGTTCAAACCACACGCATTATGTTTTCGGCAGTAAAAAACACTGCATCTGGCTCCTCAGCAGAGGCTCGTCAGAACATTTCCAGCAATGCTGGCAATGTCACCGTTGACGAAAACTCAACCCAGACTACCGTGATCAAGCACTCTACTGTAAGCAACAAAGCTTCCGGCACTGATAGCACAGCGACGCAAAGCTTGGCCTCAAACCTTGGCAAGGTCAACATCAATGACGACTCAACACAGACTGTGTACATCAAGCACTCCACTGTAGCTAACTTAGCCTCTGGAACGCATAGCAAAGCAGTGCAAAACATCTCTACCAACAACGGTTGCACGGCCTGCAACTAATTGCCCATGTAATACACCATTGGCAAGCAGACTTGACAGTCCAAAAGATTTGTTAATTTTTGCATGTCAATGGCCATTGCATTTACGTAGTTTTACCCTCTGAGTGAGGTCTGCCATGTTACATCTTCAAACTCTAATTCTGCCAGCTGTCGCGCTGGCCATCGCACTTTCTGGGTCGGCATGGGCGCAGCGTGCGCCTGGGGAAGATCCTCTGCAAATCAATGGCAAAGTAACCCATTTAGCATTGCCCCTGGGTACCAGCCCTAAGTCAGGCAGTTTAGATGGCAACACAGAGATGCCCGCTTGGCTGTCAGCCAAAGTGGCACGTTTTGAAGCCAAGGCGTTTTCTGCCGGTGCGGACGACGGCAATCTGTTTACCGACAACGACATCAATACCACCACCACCACGCAAGGTGTTAGGCGCACGTGCAGACAAGATGTTGGCAGCAACACCACGGCAACAGGCATAGGTCGCGCACCCACTGCGGGCGGCACCAGAACTAACGCCAACCAACAAATAGTGGTGTTGCGCGGCGATGTGGTCAACATTTGCCGGTAGTGCCCAGCACATCCCTATGAAGTCGCCCCTTCACGTGCAAACCAGTGCATCAATTGCGTTGAACTGACGCGACCTATGACGCTACAAAAAGACCCAAAGATTCACTATGCCATACCCAACGTATTTCAGGCCTATTTTTAGGGCCATGCGAACCCTCCACCTGCTTTTCGCAGTCTGCGCCGTGGTCATTGTGTCGGGCTGCGCAACACCGCTTAACGCACGCAAGGACGCTGAGTTTCAAAGCCACGGCTATGCAGCAGACCGCCCGACTGTCAGGCCTGTTCGTTCGATTTCTAGTTTCTCCGAATCGCTGGCCTGCATGGACAGGCTATTTCGGGTTGCTGAAGTACCCACAACGCTGATTACTAGCAAACAAATTCCTGATGCCAGCAACAAAGTAGCCGTGGCAACCAAAGAGATGATCATCACGGCACTGTCGCAAATGTCGCGCTTGTCCAATGCTTTCAGGTACGTAGACTACGAGGTGGACATTTCTCGCCAAGACACTGTGCAAAACCTGACCACGATTTTGCTCAATAACAACCAAATTCAGCTGCAACGCCCGGCTTTGTATGTGTCGGGTGCGATTGCTTTTGTGGACCAAAACGTAATATCTAACCAAATGGATTTGGGCACATCGGCCAACCGTCTAGACACTGGATTTAGCCAAAACCGCAATGCTACGGTGATAGGCCTGGATTTGCATTTAGGCGACTTTCGCACCCGTACTTTGATCCCCGGACTCGACTCTGCCAATGAGATCATCATCGGCACCGGCTCGCAAGGGCTGGACGCTGCAGCCCGCATCGGCAAATACGGCGTAACCTTCAACATGGGCCGCGACTACACCCAAGGCTCAGGCACCGCAGTGCGCAGCTTGGCCGAGCTGGCCATGATTGAACTGGTAGGAAAATGGGCACGCGTACCCTACTGGCAGTGCCTTACGCTAGAGCAAAACCACCCCAGTTTTCAACGCGTACTGCGCGACTGGTTTGACGATGCGGGCCTGGACACCGCGCGCACTATGGTGCGCAGCTCGCTCACCGCCCAAGGTTATTTGCCGCCCAACCCCAACGGCAATCCTGTGGCTACACGCGACTTTAAACTGGCCATCACCAAATTCCAAGCAGACCAGGGCATGGTGGTTACAGGGGTGCTGGACTTCACTACCTTTGAGAGCGCCTTGCGCGGTTTTGTAGCGGTAGACAGTGCAGGCGCTTTGCAGCGCGTGGGCTGGACTGTAAATGCCAGCGTGCCCGCAACCGGTGCGGCATCAAACACCACCAACTCCGGCACCAGCCCGAGCGACACCCCCACCGAGCCACCTGCCCCGCTGCTGGCACTGGACATGCAGATTGAAAACCTGGGCGCTGACAAATCCAGCTTTGAATCAGGCCAGCAAATCTTTGCCTCTGCTGTGCTCAACCGCGCAGCCTACCTGCAGTGCTATTTGATCGAGGCGCAGGGCAATATAGTGCGCGTGCTGCCTAACGCCACTAATTCCAACGCCCTCATGAGCGCGCACCAAGCCATTCGCATTCCTGATTGGATGGCACCTAACCCCGGTTTTGTGATGGACGCAGGCAACCCTGGCACCGAGAGTTTGCTGTGCATCGCCTCTGAGCAAGACCCTAGCGGCAAGCTGCCCCAAGCGCTGCAAGGCCCTAGTTTTATACCAATTGCAGGCTACATAGGTGCGCTCAGCATCACCGACGCATATGCCGCTGCAGCAGGAGCAGAGAGCTTTGCAGCACGTGCACTGCAGTGGAAAGTGCTGCCCAAGCGTGCAGCACCCGCGCCAGTAGCACCTGCGGCTGCGGCCAAATAAACAGCACGGCTAACGGGTAGATCTATGCTGGCGAAACACAGCTTACATGCCGTGCAGTGGCACAGCCTGGCCTGTGCCCTGCTGTACGGGGTGCTGCACGCCGTGCTGGCCAGCGAAACTGCCGATGCCAAAACCCGCGCGGAACCTACCGCAGGCTACTCTGCGCCAGGCATTAGCGCGCAAGCGCTTGACAGCCAATCGCCCGTGATGGCCACAGCCCGGTTTAATGACCGATGGGCACTAATGAATGAAGTAGAGCGCGACCTACAGCGCGACATAGCACAACTTAGAGAGCGCGCAGAGCGCACCGCCACCGCACGCGCTGCAGGGCCCACACAAAACCGGCGAACCGATGCGCCGCGCATCGACACAGGCCCCACTGCCAGCCCAGCGGAGGCGGCTTGGCTACTGGGTTTGGTGTATGCGCACGGCGCGGGCGTGCCGCAAGATTTAGCCCAAGCACAGGCATGGTTTGAGCGCGCAGCAGCCCAAGGCCAAACCCAAGCACCGCTTGCCATGGTGTGGTGCGCACTAGCAGGCTGTAAAGGTCCCAGCGACACCCGGCTAGCCCGCGCACGCATGGGCGCTTTGCGCAACGGCCAAAGCAGCCGCGCACTGTATTTGCAGTGGCTGGTGAACCAGCAGATCAACCCCGTTGTTGCGATAGCCCCGCAAGGTGCTGCCGAACAGCCTGGCACTGAAGAGTTGCCCAGAGAATCGTCCAAATTACCCGTCCATGAACTGCTGGTGCAGGCGGCTAACCTGGGCGATATGCATGCCCTGCTAGAGCTGGGCTTGGAAGCAGTGGCTTTGGGCCGTACGCCGCGTGCGCGCCAGTTTTTTGAACAGGCCGCCGCAGCCGGTTCGGTCGCAGCAGCGCACAATCTGCGGCTTTTGAACAAACAACTAGCAGACAAGGACACGCCGGCCGTAGGCAACACCCAGATGGATGGCAACGCACTGCTGCGCCTGGCCCAGCGTAACCACCGCGGTGAAGGGCAAAGTGCCAATTACAGCGAAGCCATCCGCCTGTACCGTATGGCGCAGGCCCAAGGCAGCAAGGCTGCGGCAGACATGTTGGCACTGATTTTTTCACGCCCCACCGCCGCCGGCCAGCTAGATATTGCTTGGATGCAGCGCCTAGCCCCACTGGAAGGCGTAGGCCTGGTGAGTGTTGCGGTGTCTACGGCTGGCACCCAGCTGTTCCAGCGTGAACGCAGCCCGCTGTTTGACTACCTGCCTACGCTGTGGAAGAGCCGGGTAGGCTCAATTTACTGAGCAAGTTATCTGTGCTTGGTGGGTAGCTTTTTTAAGTTTATAATATAAGGCTTAGCTGGCAACCCCGCCGCCGGTGCACCATTCATTTGGCGGGAACCCCGCAGAAGGCCATAGAAGGCTTGATCTCCCTTCTACAACCTTCAGCACATTAACTCTACATCTTAAATGACCACGATTCGTGTAAAAGAAAACGAGCCCTTTGAAGTTGCCCTGCGCCGCTTCAAGCGCACTATTGAAAAGCTCGGCCTACTGACTGACCTGCGCGCCAGCGAGTTCTACGAGAAGCCAACCGCTGTGCGCAAGCGCAAAAAAGCGGCGGCTGTCAAGCGTAACTACAAACGTATTCGCAGCATGCAGTTGCCTAAGAAGCTTTACTAAGCCCCTTGCACAGGCAAGGTACAGCGGCTTTTTAAGCAGCAGTACTTTAGCGCTAGTCCCAAACAACCGTACTAAGGCAACTTGGTGCGGTTTTTTTATATTTGCTTTTTCTCGCCATGGCTAATGCAGGAATAACACCATACTGGCCACTGCACCAGGTATTTTTAACGCCATAATTACGCCATGCAACCGTTACGCCAAGCCCAACGCCTCGCCAAGTTCATCTTGGTGTGGTTTGCGCTGTCTATCGGTGTGGCCATTGCATCGCCCATCATCAAGCCCCAAAACATAGAGCTGATTTGCAGCGGCTCGGGCGCAATGAAGCTGCTGGCCATTGCTGATGATGGCAGCTCCGTAGCCACACCTGGCAACATGCTGGACTGCCCCTTGTGCGCACAAACTAGCGCACCGCCTCCGGTGACCCAACCGCACGCCAAGCCCGCCCAGCCGCTGACTTATGCGCTGCGCGGCATCCCCGCCGCACACATTGCTGAGCGCACTGCAGCACCTCTGCCCGCGCGCGGGCCCCCAAGCCTCTAAGACAAGCACCGCGCAGGTACTGCAACGCTAGTTACTGCGTTTTTACAGCTGCCTTAGCAACATTTGCTTCGGCAAGCTATGGTTTTTTTTATGGGTTTGGAAGTGCTTATGCCACCGCAGGCTTTGGCCTTGCATGTACAGCGCAGAGCCCTCCCAAACTGCCGCCTTATCTTAAATTTTAGTCTACAGAACAACTCAACATGCAATCAATTATCACTATTAAAATAATAGCTATTAGTGCAGTATTTACTTGGGCGACAGCCAGTTTAGCCCATGTAAGCTTAGAAACAGCCAATGTCGAAACCAGCAGCACTACCAAAGCTACTTTGCGCGTAGGCCATGGCTGTGAGGGCTTGCCTACTGCTGTGCTGCGGGTGCCAAGCCTATGCCCAGCCAGGCTGGACACTGGCCACAGTGCGCGCCAAATTGGCCAAACCCTACGACCATAACGGCACAGCTGTGACCGAAGATGTGAGCGAAATCACGCGGACAGCCAACAGCAAAGAGGTGTATTTACGCGACGACCAGTACAACGAGTTTGTCCTGCGTGGCAAAACCCGTGGGTAGAGGTACCCGCAACCGGCACCGTAACCAAAGACCTGAAGTTTCCAGCGGCGTTGATGAACGTGAGCGTGCCAGGTTCAGCCGCACCTGAGGTGCACAAACACTAGTTTCCTCCACTGCATTGCATTTAATTGAAAGATCGCACCATGAACCGCTTTACACATACTCTTAAATTCACAGCTACTTGTGTAGCATTTTCTTGGGCCAGCAGCCCAATATATGCCCAAACCGTAAAAATAGACGGTGCCTGGGTGCGCACCGCAGTACAGGGCCAAAAAGGCACCGGCGGCTTTATGAAGCTCACCGCCGACCAAGACCTGCAGCTGGTCAGCCTCACATCGCCTGCAGCAGGCTTAGCCGAGGTGCACGAAATGAAGATGGAAGGCGACGTGATGAAAATGCGCGCCCTGCCTGCAGGTATTGCCCTGCCCGCAGGCAAAACCATCGAGCTAAAACCCGGCGGCCTGCATGTCATGCTGATGGACTTAAAACAGGCCTTGCCCATAGACAGCACCGTGCCGATGACCTTGGTATTTAAAGACAAGGCTGGCAAAGAAGTGAAGATGGAACTCAAAGTACCCGTTGCGCTGCGCGCACCAGGTGCTGGTACAGGTGCTGATACTGGGGCAGCGGCTAAAGAGATGGACCACAGCATGCACAAGTAAGCGGTTGCAGCAAACCAGCGGGTTTTCAAGCCATTTAAATAGCCCACTGCGCAGCGCCCTACAATGGGCGCTGTTTTTGCATCTATTACCCCGGAGTTCGCTATGGCGCTTAAAGACCAAATTACCGAAGACATGAAAACCGCCATGCGCGCCAAAGATGCAGAGCGCTTGGGCACCATTCGCTTGCTGCTGGCTGCCTGCAAACAAAAAGAAGTGGACGAGCGTGTAGAGCTAGACGATGTGATGGTGATCGCCATCATCGACAAAATGGTCAAACAGCGCAAAGACAGTATCGACGCGTTTACCAAAGCGGACCGCAAAGACATGGCCGACAAAGAAGCCACTGAGATTACTGTGCTGCAAGCCTATTTGCCAGTGCGCTTGTCTGCCGAAGAAGTTTTGGCTGAGGTGAAAAAAATCGTCGCTGAACTGGGCGCATCTTCGGGCGCTGCTTTAGGTCCTGGCGACATGGGCAAAGTGATGGGCGCTGTGAAAGCCAAGCTGGCTGGCAAGGCCGACATGGGCCAAGTGTCTGCGGCTGTCAAAACCGCGCTGGCAGGCTAAAACCCGCTGGCGGGCATGGCACTACTGCGCTGCAACCAGTTGTTCGCTGAATACACTGAGCGAGCGTCGGTGGCGTGTAGGGTGTAGGCGTGGCGCGAAACGCTGGAGCGATTGGGCGCGCTGTAGTGCGGCAACAGGCCATGAAAAACCACCAGCGCGCCAGCGCTTACCTCTACGGGCACGGCGGTACTGCCCTGTGGCCAAGGCAGGCTGCTGAGCTTTTCCATGCGCGCCGCTGAGCCTGCGTGTGCAGTCAATTCAGCTGCATTCTTTACAAACCGTTCACGCAGCGGCCCCCGGTGGCCGCCGGGTTCTACCCACAGGCAACCATTACCCACATTTGCGTCTTCTAGCGCAAACCAGAATGTGGTCACCGTCATGGGCGTGGTGTCAAAAAAAGTAGCGTCTTGGTGCCATTTGACTTCGCCGCCAATGCCGGGCTGCTTAAAGATGTACATCGACTGCCAAATTTGCGCCTGCTGCAACCCCACGTCTGCTGCCAGCTGCGCCATAGCCGGGCCGCGTGAGAAGCTGTTAAACACCGGGTCTAGGTCATGCATGGCATGGCCTATTTTGTTAATCGACAGCTGCTTGGCCTGGCGCAACTGACCGCCTGCTCCAAAAGCCTCTTCCTCAAAAAAGCAGCGTACCGTGTCGGCAGAAGCCATAAAGTAATCGTCAACTTTGCGGTCTTGGTCTTTGGTGGTGAAGATTGCCATGTTTTCGCGTGGGTCAAATGCATCCACTATCTGCGCTGCACGGGCACGCAGGGCAGCTATGTCACCCGAAGATTTAAAGCCTGGCAGCACCAAATAGCCGTCTTGTTGGTAGCGGGTTTTTTGCGCATCAGTCAACATGGCGGTACTCCTGGTGTGTAAATTTTTAGCTGCCCGCCAGCTTCATGCGGTTTACCAGCACAGAGCCCACTGTTTTAGACCCCGAGCAGTACGCATCACTGCCCACAGCGGTAATGCCCATCAGCATGTCTTTCATGTTGCCTGCAATGGTAATTTCTTCTACTGGAAAAGCAATGCGCCCTTTGTCTACCCAAAAACCGCTGGCACCGCGCGAATAATCGCCCGTTACGTAGTTGACGCCTGAGCCCATGAGCTCGGTGACAAACAGACCGGTGCCCAGTTTTTTCAACATGGCATCCAAATCATCACCCGCGCGAGTAAGACGCGATGTCATCACCAAATTGTGCGCGCCGCCTGCGTTACCCGTGGTGCGCATGCGCAGCTTGCGAGCGCTGTAAGTAGACAAAAAGTAGCCTTGCACCACGCCGGCATCTACCACTTGGCGGGCTTGCACACTCACGCCTTCATCATCAAACGGCGAGCTGCCTTTGCCGCCGGGCACAAACGGGTCTTCGCTGATGTCAATGTGTTGAGGAAATGCGCTCTTACCTAGCGAGTCGAGTAAAAAACTGCTGTTTCGGTACAGCGAACCACCGCTTACAGCCTGCACAAAGCTGCCCAGCAGGCCTGAGGCCACGGGCGACTCAAACAACACCGGGCACTGGGTGGTGGGCACATTGCGCGAATTTAGGCGACTTAATGCGCGCTTAGCGGCGTACACGCCTACGGCCTCGGGGCTGGCCAGGTTGCGTGCATTGCGCTCTGAGCTGTACCAGCCGTCGCGCTGCATCTTGGTGCCTTTGCCAGCAATCGGTGCAACTGAGATTGAATGCCGCGACGTGGCAAAGCCCCCGCGAAAACCCATCTGCCCGCCGCGCAAATGCCCAGCCACAAAATGGCTTTGCTGCGCCGAGATGCCCGCGCCGTCGCTGTTGCCAATTTTCTTGCTCACGCCCATGGCAGCGCCCTCGCAGCGCAACGCCAATTCCAAAGCCTGCGCGCTGTCTACTGTCCAGGGGTGAAACAGGTCTAAATCCACTTGTTTTTTAGCCACATCCCGCAGGTCAGGCAGGCCCGCCATCGGGTCTTCGGCGGTAAACCGTGCTATATCATAAGCCGCCTGCACGGTTTGCTCGATAGCCTGGGTAGAAAAATCAGACGTGCTGGCGTTGCCGCGCTTTTTGCCCACGTAGACCGTCACACCCAACGACTTGTCGCGGTTACGCTCTACATTTTCTAGCTTGCCCAAGCGGGCTGACACGCTTAAGCCCGTACCCTCCGACGCTTCTGCACCCGCGTCAGTTGCGCCAAGCTTTTTGGCGTGAAGTAAAGCGGTATCAACAAGGCCTTCGAACTGGCTGCGGGAATAGCTAAAGCCCTGCAAAGGGCTGTGTGTTGCGAGAGGGGTTGGGGAGTTTTTTTGCATGTTTCCAATGATAGCTGTTTAGCCTGCACGTACAGGCCAGTGCACCTACAGGCCAGGCCAAGCAAAGGTACAATAGACCTTGACGGGCCTTCCCGCATGGTAAAGCGGCCAACCGAGTCAGGTGGGGAACCAAGCAGCTCTAACTGTAGAGCCAGTGCCGGGGTCAAGGCTCGTCAACCTTCTTTTTGTCTTTAGATTTGTCTTTGGGCGCATGAGCGATGTATTGCAACGCCACCAGCCTTGAGACTACCAACGCTAGATACATCACCCCACTGAACATCTGCAGCGCCGCCAATACGCGCGCAGCGGGAGTGAGCGGCACGATGTCACTCAAGCCAGTACCCGACTGAATACTAAAGCTCAAAAATATCAACTCCAGCCATGTGCGCGGCCCACTGGCAACAGCGTTGAAACTGCCCGGGTACCACACTTGGCACACGCTGTACAAAAACGCAAAACCCCAGGCTAGCAAGGTAAACACCGCTGCAGCGGCAAATAACTCATCGCGAGTGAGGTATTCATCCTCAAACATATACATCAACAAGCCCGCCGCACCGTAGAAGTAAGCCACCGCCTCAATCAAGTGCAAGGCCACTTGCACTTGCGGCGAGTCAAAGCCCAACAACACACTGCTAGATAAGCCCAACCCCAAGATCACAAAAAACAAACCAAAGCCCGTAAAAATCGGGCTGTTGCGAATAATGGTGGCCAGCAACAGCAACGCCAATGCACTCAAAGACCATGACACCGCATGGCTGGCAACACTGTCGTTGGTGAGCGGGGCCAGAATCAAAATTAATAGCTGCACCAGAAGCAGCCATGCGGATGGCAGGCGGGATAGGTGATGCCAAGGGAAGAATTTAGCAAAATTCATATCAATTTAATATAGCCTTAATTTGCAGCTGTGTACCAAGTACCGAGACCAGTTTCGTGCTGGGTAAGGTGACCATCTCTTACTAATTTTGCCAAGTGCAATTTGATAGTGGCGCGTTTGGCCTGGGTCTGCGCCTTAGCTCGCACAATGGTAAGTCTTCCATGCTGTCTGGCCAGTGTAATCAGTTCAACCGACAGCTTAGGCAACAAAGAAATCTCACTTCTTCACGCGCTATTTTTTCGCCCAAGCGCTTGACCAGAAAGCCTAATAAATTAAGAAAAAAAACTAACCACAGCTGCCAATTAGGCGCTTTACTGTTAATACTCATCCAAAGTTGACCCAATCTTTTCACCCAAAGTTGACCCCACTGATAGCAGAATAGAGCTCTGTTATTAGGCTGTGGATAAGTCTACAGTATCTGCTGGTGGGGGCAATTTTCCTTGGTTGATCGAAGCTACATTGCTTTTGGATTGAAGTCTAACGGGGGTTGCAACCCCCATGGCGATTTTTGTTTTGGCGCCCGATTGTTTAAACCGCCAGCTTTGGTTGCCCGTCTGCACAATATGGCAGTGGTGCGTTAACCTGTCTAAGAGTGCCGTGGTCATCTTGGCAGCGCCAAACACCTGCCCCCATTCGGCAAAGCCTAAATTAGTCGTAATCACCACACTGGTGCGCTCGTACTGGACTTGGAGTCACGACCCCAACGTCAATTTGGTGGACACTATCTGATAGATCAAGAATCTCTAAACTGTCCGTGGAAACGGGGCAAGTCCAGTTTTGCCCAAACGCTCAATGACTTGGCGCGCATAGAGCAGGGCTTGGTCTGCA
>JAYSRE010000062.1:0-12555 GCA_043721235.1 Polaromonas sp.
GTAGCTGTCGTGGCGGCCCTGCAGGGTGATGTTGATCAGCGGGTTGGCAACCACACCGAGCTGCGCCTGGGCCATCAAGGGCAGCAGTTTGCTCACGTAGTAGTTGTCCATGCTGTGCATGCTGGTCAGGTGCGAGCCTACCACGCGGCCTTGCAGGCCCAGGCGCTGGGTCTCGTAGGCCAGGGTTTCTACGTGGCGCGACTGCGGGTCGTCAGACTCATCGCAGTGCATGTCTACCAGCAGGCCGCGCTGGGCCGCCAGCTCGCACAGCAGCTTGACCGACAGCGTGCCTTGTTCGTAGCTGCGTTCAAAATGCGGTATGCCGCCCACCACGTCTACGCCCATGTGCAAAGCGCGCACCAGGTTGTCCATGGCACCGGGGGCGCGCAACACGCCGTCTTGCGGGAAGGCCACCAGTTGCAGGTCAATGTACGGCGCTACCCGTTTTTTCACCTCCAGCAAGGCCTCAACTGCCAGCAGGCGCGGGTCGCAAACGTCCACATGGCTGCGAATGGCCAGCAGGCCTTTGCCTACCGCCCAGTCGCAGTATTGCAGGGCACGTTCTACCAAGGCCTCTTGCGTGAGCAGCGGTTTAAGTTCGCCCCACAGAGCAATACCTTCTAGCAAAGTGCCGCTTTGGTTGGCACGTGGCTGCCCGTAGGACAGGGTGGCATCCATATGAAAATGCGCATCGACAAATGGCGGCGACAGCAACTGGCCTTGGGCATCTACTGCCTCGTGCGCTGGCGCTTGCAGGTGCTGCGTGACTTCTGTGATCTTGCCGTTGAGTACGGCAACCGACATGTTGGTCTGGCCGTTGGGCAGGGTAGCGTTGGTGATCAGGAGGTCTAGCATGGCGGGGCTTGCTTGTGTCGTGAATGGTGGGTTTGCTTAGACGCGTGGAGCTAGTTCTCTATGAACGGTAAAGCGTATGCCAGAGGGAACACGCCAGTTGGCACAAAGAATGCTTGCATCCATTGCGTTACCTTTCCCCTTGGAATACGGCATTATCAAGACCCTAGGATACGCCGCTTTGCCAGACCATGCGTTGGCTTAGCGTCAGGCTGGTATCAGCGCAATGAACGCTATAATTTACATAGCTACTTGTATAGCATTTCCTTGGGCGATAGGCCTATTGGGTTCCAAAAATACGGTCTCCCGCATCGCCCAAGCCTGGCAAAATATAGCCATGGTCGTTGAGCTGGCGGTCAATTGCGGCGGCATAAATGGCCACATCAGGGTGGGCTTTTTGCATGGCATCTACGCCTTCAGGGCAGCCTACCAGGCAGACAAATTTGATTGACTTGGGTTGAAGTTCTTTCAGCCGCGTTACGGCTGCAATGGCCGAGTTGCCGGTGGCCAGCATGGGGTCCACCACCACAATGTCGCGCTGGCCCATGTCTTTGGGCATCTTGAAATAATACTCCACCGGGCTGAGCGTAGCGGGGTCGCGGTACAGGCCAATATGCCCTACGCGGGCTCCGGGCACGACCGAGAGCATGCCTTCTAAAATGCCGTTACCGGCCCGCAAAATGCTCACAAAAACCAGCTTTTTACCGTCAATAGCCTTGCCGGTCATTTTCTCCATCGGGGTTTCGATCTCTACGTCCTGCATCGCCATATCAGCGGTCACTTCATAAGCCAGCAACATGGAGATTTCATTGAGCAGGCGGCGAAAGGTGTTGGTCGAAGCCTCTTTTTTGCGCATTAAAGTAAGCTTGTGCTGCACCAAAGGGTGGTTGACAACGAAGACGTTGCCTTTGTAGTTCGAGTTCATGGCGTAGGTTGAATTAATTAAAAAATGAAAGCGGATTGGCTGTGTTGATTATGTCCAGAACCCCAGTTAAGGGTGCAGGGCTTTCACCCGTTAAATTATTCTACGTGCTGTGGGGTGTGGCTGTACAGGGGTGCAAGAAAGGGGTATGCCAGCGGGGTGCGCACCCTACCTGGGTCGGGGTGCGCTATTTAAATAATAGCTACTAACTCAGCATTTCTTTGGGCGATAGGGCTAAATGCTTGAAAAATTCTGCCCTAAAAGCGATAAGATCAACAGCATGCAACCCATAACAAAGCCCTACGGGAGTCCGCCCATGCCCAGCAAAACAGACATCAGCAACTTTTTGGCACAAGAATTCCCGCAGAACAAATGCACCGTGGAAGCGGTAGGCCAGCAGGGCGCAACCGTCAGGCATGCGATTGGCACCAGCGAGCTGCGCCCGGGCGGCACGGTGTCAGGCCCGGTGATGATGACGGTGGCCGATGTGGCGCTGTACGTGGCTATTTTGGGTGAAATTGGGATTGTGCCGCTGACGGTCACCACCAGCTTGAACATCAATTTTTTACGCAAACCCCGGGCCGACTGCGCTATTGTGGGTGTGTGCAAGCTGATGAAAATTGGCAAAACATTGATCATCGGGGAAGTGACCCTCACCAGCGAAGGCCACCCAGACCCGGTAGCCCATGTGGTGGGTACCTACGCGGTACCGCCAGCACGGCCCGGCGTTACAAGCTAAACCCGCTGCAACGTGAGCCGCTGCGTTTTAAGCCGACGCAAAAGTAACCACGTGGTCCACCTCGGGCCGTATGCCGATCCATTCGCCCAGTGTGTGGTTGTGGTGGCTGGGCACATGGGCCATCACGGTCTGGCCGGTTTTAAGCTGCAGGGTGTACAAAAACTCGTTGCCTCTGAAAGCTTTGCGCAGGATCTGCGCTTGCACTGGGGAGGCATCGTCGTGGATGATGTCGTCGGCGCGCAGCAGCACGTCGCATTGGCCCTCGGGCAGCCTGGCCAGCTCGGCCAGGCTAATGTCGTGCAGCTCGCCCAAAGGGGTGACTACGTGCTTGTGCACCGCGCCGTTTTCTTCATGCAGCGCTACCGTGGCCTGGGTAAATACGCCGTGGCCTATAAAGTCTGCTACAAAACGCGTAGCAGGGCGGTGGTACAGGGTGTAGGCATCGGCCCACTGGTGCAACGCGCCTTGGTGCATTACGCCAATCACATCGCCAATGGCAAAAGCCTCTAGCTGGTCGTGGGTCACAAACAGCGCGGTTGCGCCTGCGGCTTTGAGAATGCCGCGCACTTCATGGGCCAGGCGTTCTCGCAGGTCCACGTCCAGGTTGGAAAATGGCTCGTCCAAGAGCAGCAGTTGCGGCCTGGGTGCCAGCGCGCGCGCCAGTGCCACGCGCTGCTGTTGGCCGCCAGACAGCTCGTGTGGGTAGCGTTGGCGTGCATCTGCCAAGCCTACCAGCTCCAGCACCTCGCTTATGCGGGCTTGGCGCTCTGGTTTGGGCCAGTGGTGAATGCCAAAGCTGATGTTTTGGCCTACGTCCAGGTGTGGGAACAGGGCGTAGTCTTGAAACACCATGCCCACGCGCCGCCGCTCAGGGGCCAGCGACTGCTGGGCCGTGCTAACCACGCTGCCGCCCAGGCTGATGTCGCCGCCGCTTAAAGGCTCTAGCCCCGCCACCGCACGCAGCAGAGTAGTTTTGCCGCAGCCAGACGGGCCTATCAGCACGCCAATTTGCCCCGCCTGCAGGCCAAACGACACGTCGGCCACCGCGCTTTGCGCACGGCCAGCATACTGCACTGACAAATGGCTGAGATTTAAAAACATAAGGGCATTCTAGATGATTACAATTCTCATTTAGATTGTTAGGTGTTGCTGGCTATCTGTTTCGACGGGGCTACTTACCGCTCTTGTCTACTCACGACTTTTATTCACTTTGAAACGCTTAGCCCAACTTCCACTTTTGCTGACTGCTGCGCTGATGGTGTTGCCGGTGCTGGCGGTGCTGGCTTCGGTACTGCAGGTTAATGCGCAGAGCAGCCAAATTTTGGTGGAAATGGCTGGCACAGTGCTGCCGCAGTACGCGCTGACTTCGGTGGTGCTGTGTTTGCTGGTGGCGCTGGGCGTGGGTTTGCTGGGCACGGCTACTGCTTGCGCGGTGACGCTGTTTGACTTTCCTGGTCGGCGCTTTTTTGAATGGGCGCTGTTGCTGCCGCTGGCCATGCCCGCCTACGTGGTGGCCTATGCCTACACCGACTTTTTGCAGTACGCAGGCCCCGCGCAAACCGCCCTGCGCAGCGCGCTAGGCCTGCAAGGCCGCGTGCTGCCCGAGGTGCGCAGCCTGGGCGGCGCAGTGCTGGTGTTTGTGGTGACGCTGTACCCTTATGTGTACCTGCTGGCCCGCGCCGCACTGGCCGAGCGCGCTACGCATTTGATGGAAGCCGCCCGCCTGCTGGGCGCGCCGCTTAAGCGCCGCATTGCCCGCATTGCCCTGCCGCTGGCCCGCCCTTCAATTGCTGCGGGTATTGCCCTGGCGCTGATGGAAACGCTGGCCGACTACGGCGTTTCCAGCTATTTTGGGATTCAAACTTTTACGGCCGGTATTTACAAAGCCTGGCTGTCGATGGACAACCGTATAGCAGCAGCACAACTGGCGGTGTGCCTTCTGGCCATGGTGGCAGTGCTCCTTAAAATAGAGCGCCATGCACAAAAGCGCATGCGTTTTGCCAGCGGCAAAGCTGCCCGTGCCGGCAGCGCAGATGCACGGCCCGCGCTATTGCGTGGCCGGCGCTGGGTGGTGGTGTGCTGTGTATGCGGCTTGCCGGTGCTGCTAGGCTTTGTGCTGCCCGTGCTGTTTATGCTGCGGCCCTTGGCGCAAGGCTGGAGCAGCCTTGATGCACCGCTGCCTTGGGCTGCCTTTGGTGCATGGGCGTTTAACAGCGTCAAACTGGCCAGCATAGCCGCACTGCTGGCGGTGGGCTTGGCACTGTGCATGGCTTTTGTGGCACGCCGCACGCCCAATGCGGTCACCTTGGGCGTGCTCAACATCGCTAGCATGGGTTATGCCGTACCGGGCGCAGTGATCGTGGTGGGCCTGCTGATTCCCGTGGGCGCGCTGCAGGCTGCCCAGCCCAGCTGGGGTGTGGGTTACTGGGTGACGGCCACCGTGCTGGGCGTGGTGTGGGCTTATTTGGTGCGCTTTAGTGCAGTGGCGCTGCAAAGTATCCAAAGCGGTTACACCCGCGTGCCGCACAGCCTAGACGACAGCGCCCGCATGCTGGGTGCCAGTGGCTTTGCACTGCTGCGCCGGGTGCATTGGCCGCTCCTGCGCCGCTCTACCTTGGTGGCCACGCTGTTGGTGTTTGTAGACGTTATGAAAGAGCTGCCCGCCACCTTGGTGCTGCGCCCGTTTAACCACGACACTCTGGCTGTGATGGCCTACCAGCTGGCCCGCGATGAGCGGCTGGGCGAAGCAGCCCTGCCGTGTTTGGCACTGGTAGCCGTGGGGCTGGTACCCGTCATGTTGCTAAGCCGCAGCCTGCGGCAGAAAGTATAGAATTCCAGCCTTTTAGGGCTATCGCCCAAGGAAATGCTGCACAAGCAGCTACTAATTCAATAGTAAAATAATAATCCTGCGTGCTGAAAAAATCACGTACTAACGACTTTTGACCGCTACATCCTCATGACACTACCCAACCCCAAGCTGCTGCTAATCACCTGCCTGCTGCCATGGTGCGCCTGGGCCCAGAGCAGCGTGTTTATTGAAGAGCTCACCACGCTGGAAGTTAGCACCGCCCTGCGCGCAGGCAAAACCACGTTGATTATTCCGGTAGGCGGCACCGAGCAAAACGGCCCGCACATGGTGATGGGTAAACACAATATCCGCGCCAAAGCCCTTAGCGGCAAAATTGCCACCGCTTTAGGCAACGCTCTGGTGGCCCCCGTGCTGGCCTACACGCCCGAAGGCAATATCGACCCGCCCACTGAACATATGCCCTTCGCGGGTACCCTGTCAATTCCTGAGGATGCCTTTAAAGCCGTGCTACGCGGGGCAGCGCAAAGTTACAAAAAACACGGGTTTACCGACATTGTGCTGCTGGGCGACAGCGGCAATTACCAAGCTGCTTTGGCCGCAGTGGCCACTGGCCTGAACCGCGACTGGGCCAAAACTGCCACACCCAGCCCCGCACCCAGCTCCACACCCAGCCCCACCCGTGCTCACTTCGTGGCCGACTACTACCAAGCCACACAAACCGCGTACCCCGCTGCGCTCAGGGTTAAAGGCCTTACCGAGGCAGAGATTGGCAGCCACGCTGGTTCAGCAGACACGGCGCTGCTGATGGCCCTGGATGCCACTATGGTTAAGCCAGCGCTGTTTGCCCAGGCCGCACAGCAAGGTTGGAAAGGCGGCACCCGTGGTGACCCGCGCGTCGCAAACGCTGCGCTAGGCCAACTGGGGGTAGACGCAGTGGTTAAAATCACCACAGAAGCGATTACAAAACAGATTGCAGCGGCGCGGCGCTAGTGGCCGTGCAGCGGCAGTCCGCAGTTTTAATTTTCAATTTTGCGCAAGCAAACAGCAACACAACGATGGTGGTGAGTGGAATGGTTCAGACAAAAACGATGGCTACGGCCTTGGTAGCTGCAGGTTTGGTAGTGGCTGTGGCCAGCGTAGTAGGACAAACCACGGCAGTTGGCAGTGCCAAGCAGGGCCCACCTGCAGCACAAGTGCAGCCGGCGGCCCCAGTCAACATCACTACCGTGCCCGGTATGCCCGGCGTAAGCGATGCTAACAATTTATACTGCGAGACCGCAGCAGGGCGCATTAGCAGTGCCACCCAAGGCGCGCTAGAGCGCGTGTACGTGCCCAACCGGGGTGCCAACACCGTATCCGTCATCGACCCCGCCACGCTCAAAGTGATTGACACTTTCAAGGTAGGTGTGCACCCGCAGCACATTGTGCCGTCCTGGGATTTAACCACCCTGTGGGTGGCCAACAACGCCGAAGGTCGCACCGACGGTAGCCTCACCCCTATTAACCCCAAAACCGGCAAGCCAGGCAAGTCGGTGCCTGTGGACGACCCGTACAACCTGTACTGGTCGCCCGATGGCCAGTACGCCATCGTGGTAGCCGAGGCCTACAAACGCCTTGATTTTCGTGACCCGAAAACCATGGCGATGAAGTTTTCGATTCAAACGCCCCAATGCGCTGGCATCAACCATGCCGACTTTTCAATTGACGGTAAATTTGCCTTGTTTACCTGCGAATTTAACGGCTCGGTGACCAAGATCGACATGGTGGGTAAAACCGTGCTGGGCACGCTCAAGCTTAGTGCCTATTTTGACCGCCCCGATGCCTTGGCCGCCATCGCCGCGCCGGGCAAAAAGCCGCTCTACATTCCCGACCCAACCAAGCCCGGGGCCGACATTTGCACCACACCGGGCATGCCGCAAGATGTGCGCATATCGCCCGACGGAAAAACCTTCTACGTGGCCGACATGATGGTAGACGGCATCCACGTGATCGACGGTGCCAGCTTTACCCAAACCGGCTTTATCCCTACCGGCAAAGGTGCCCATGGCATCTACCCTAGCCGCGACGGCAAAAGCATGTACGTGGCCAACCGCGGCAGCAACAAAATTCGCGGCACGCCTAACGGCAAAGGCAGCGTCTCGGTGGTGGACTTTGCCAGCCGCGAGGTCACCAAAAACTGGACCATTCCCGGCGGCGGCAGCCCCGATATGGGTAATGTCAGCGCTGATGGCAAGTACCTGTGGCTGGGTGGCCGCTACGACGATGCGGTTTACCGCTTTAACACCGACACAGGCGCGGTAGACACCATCAAAGTAGGCCGCGAGCCGCATGGCCTGACCGTATGGCCGCAACCTGGACGTTACTCGCTGGGGCATACAGGTAATCTGCGCTAGGCGCTAGGCGCTAGGCATTAGGCGTTAGGTTCTAGTGCAGCCCGCTGCCCTTTCTCATACTCAGGCGGCGCAAACACACACAAGCTGCAATAGTGAGTTATTTATAACCCACACGGTCCAGCATTTGCTGTACTTTGACTTGGTTCATGCCTACCACGCTGACAGGAATGGTCTCAGATTTAAAGCTGCCGCCAGACATCGCTTGCAAAGTCGGGTTGCTCACATTCACACCCTTGGCAGTAGGCCACTCATTGTTGCCATTGGCAAAATAATCTTGCGCTTCTTTGCTGGCCAAATACTCTAAAAACTTCACTGCATTGGCTGGATTTTTAGCGTTTTTGGCCATTGCACCACCGGCTATGTTCACATGCGTGCCCCAGCTGGATTGATTGGGAAACACAATGCCCACTTTGTCCATCACCGCTTTATCCTCAGCCTTGTCACTGCGCATCAGGCGGGCTAGATAGTAGGTGTTGGTAATGGCTATACCGCACTCGCCGCTGGCCACGGCTCTAACCTGGTCGGTGTCGCCACCTTTAGGCGGCCGGGCCATGTTGTTAACCATGCCTTGCAACCATGCCTCAGCGGCTTTCACGCCCACGTGCTCGGTCACTGCGCCAAACAGGCTCAGGTTGTAGGGGTGCGATCCGCTGCGGGTGCACAACAGACCTTTGTTTTTGGCTTCACCCAGCTCCTCGTAGGTGTCTGCGTCGTCACGCTTAACGCGCGCTTTGTCATACACAATCACTCGGGCGCGTGTGCTAAAGCCAAACCATGGCGTACCTTCTGGCGTAGCTTTGCCTGCCATATTGGCGGGAATGGCCGCTTCCAGCAGTTTGGATTTGACCGGTGCAAACAATCCGTCCACCTCAGCCTTCCACAGGCGCGCTGCATCTACCAGCAAAATCACGTCGGCACTGGATGCCGTGCCCTCGGCTTTCAGGCGTTGCAAAATACCCGCGTCGTCTGCATCTACACGGTTGATTTTGATGCCCGTTGTTTTGGTAAAACCGCTGTACAACAGGTCGTCGCCTGGGTAATGGCGGGCTGAATAAATGTTCACCACGTTGTCTTGCGCGGCTGCAGTGTGCAGCGCACCGGTGCTGACAAACAGGCTGGCTGCAATAAGGCTGGTTGTGACGGCGGAAATCAAAGTTTTTTTCATAGCAATAGTTCAAGTTAAAAAGAGTGAATTAATGAGGCACCCCAAAACGGGGCTTTTTTTTATTTGGTGAGGATCAGTTTGCCCAACTTGGTGGCCTGCAGCGTGTAGAGCATGCCGTTGTGCGCGATGGCAACGGTTTTGCTGCCACGCAGCAAACTTGTGCTGTGCAGCGGTGTTTGGCCGTTTACTGGGCTTTCAAGGCGGCCGTTTGCCGGGCTGGATGCTTTGGTGGCGGTGGTATGCGATGCAGTCATAAGTGAGCCTTAAAAGGGTACAGCACAAAAATTTGCTGAGTTGTTGCAAATGAGAATGATTATCATATACTATAACGGACAGCTTTGCCAATAACCTTGTTTAACCTTTTGAGGTGAGCACAACGGGTTAGTTGGAGGCTTTAACGTTAGCCAGTAAGGTCTGTAGACAAGCCAACCTTAGCCAGCCACTGAACTCGTAATTTTGAAACGAAAGGTGGTTTGGCTATGCGTACAACCGATACGAACGTGGACGTAGACATAGATTTGCCATGCATTGACGGCATGCTGGTAGGCACTTTGGCCCTGATGACGGGCTATGCAGAGCACCAGTGCGAACAGGGCAATGCACACAGGCGCAATTTGATAGCCCAAAAGGTGGTGTCTAACCTGCTGTTTTTGGCTTCATACCCGTGCATACCCCCGCCAATGGCGCTGGCAATGCGCAACTTGCAAAATCACTGGCACACGCTGACAGCACTCGGCGCGCTAGAAGAAAAAGCCGGGCGAAACGCATCCAGCGTGCCCCGTGCAGCCGTTGTGCGCAGCGCAGTGCCAGCCGCACTGCGGGTAGCCCAGCCCACCATCGTGCAATAACTTACAACCTGAAGGAAAAACTATGCAATTTACTGTTCAAAACACAGCACTGCAGCGCCGCCAGCTGCTACAAATGGGCAGCTTGGCCGTATTGGGCGGCTCTACAGCCTGGCTCACTGCCTGTGGCGGCGACAGCATCGCCATACCGGTTGCACCTGCAGTCAATCGGTACACACAAACCAATTTGGTTGCTAGCAACGCCAGTTACCAAGCCAAATTTACCGAAACTGAATTTGTTAACGCTTGGGGTGTAGCCATTCGCCCCAAGGGCGCAGGCGGGCACTTTTGGGTGGGTGGTGGTGGCACCAGCTGGCAGTATGTGGGAGATGTAAAAGCCTCGGCTACCACCAGCTTGCAGACACTGTTTCAAGATGGCTTGAAACAGGTCACCGTATCGGGCGCTGATTCACTTACCACCGACACCAGCTTAGGCAAGATCACGGGCGTGGTGTACAACGGCGCACCATTGACCGGCACACCCGCTGCAGCTACCAACTTTCGCATCACCGGCCAGACAGTAGGCAATGGGGCCACGGCCACCAGTTTTGACGGTTCAGCACGTTTTGTATTTGTGACTGATTCGGGCAAGGTGAGCGGCTGGACCGACCGAAGCAGCAGCGGTGCCATCGTACGCGCTGATGGCGCAGCAGAAGAAAAATACGACGGGGCGTTAGATGGCAGCGCTTTTTTTGGTGTGGCGATTAACCCGGTTACGTGGGATACCCTGTGGCTGGCTGATTTTGGTGCCAACCCACAAATCGTCACGCTGGACAAAAACTGGGCCAAAGTACCCACCATAGGATTTACCAATCCGTTTGGTTCGGGTGCAGCAGGAACGGGCGGCGCACGCGCCGTCGTACCCGGCGACCCCGTGCCATTTAACATCCAGGTGCTGGGCGAAGGCTCAGCTGCGCGTGTGTTTGTGGCCTATGCCATCAGCCAGCCCAACCCCGATGCTAGCGCACTGCCCGGCAGCTTTTACGCAGCAGAAGAAAATGCGCTAGACGCCGCAGCCGAGCTGGCTACAGGCAACCGCCCCGGTAAAGGTAAGTTGGTAGAATTTAACGCAAAGGGCGAACGCGTGCGTATATTTGACGACGCCTTGCGACTGAACGCACCGTGGGGCTTAGCGATTGCGCCCGACAACTTTGGCAAGCTGTCGGGGGCTTTGTTAGTGGGTAACTTTGGCGGGGCAGGGCGTATTTGCGCATTTAATACCAGCACGGGTACTTATATAGACGACCTGCGCGATGCAGCCGACAAGCCGCTAACTATTGCGGGCCTGTGGGCGCTGCAGTTTGGCAATGGCGAGAGTTTGGGCGACAGCAACGCGCTGTATTTTGCTGCTGGACCTGAAGATGAGAAAGACGGTTTATTTGGCAGCTTGCGCTACGCCGCGCCTTAAGCTTTGGGCTGCAATACCCAAGCTATTTATTGCAAAGCACCAAGCGCGCGGTTGATTTCTTCTTGCGATTCCACATTGTTGGGCAGCAGTTGAATCGCCGCTCGCACGCCAGGCACGGCATCCATCAGCGCCTGCTCTACATTGCCGCGCAGCGCGGCGGCGCGGCCTAGCGTCCAGCTGGCAGGCATGTGCATGTGCACATCCACAAAACAGCGCTGGCCTGCCTTGCGGGTGTGCAGGTGGTCAAAGCGCAAAATCTCAGCCCCGTTGCGCTGCGTCTCAAAGCTGTCTAGCACAGCGCGAATGGCCTGCAGGTCTGCCGCGTCCATGGCCTCGTCCATCAGCCCTTGGCTAGAGCGCCACATCAAGTGCACGCCCTCGCGCACAATGTTCAGCGCCACGGCGATGGCCACCGCTGCGTCCAACCACAGCCAGCCGGTGGCCCCTACCAAGATAATGCCCACCACGACACCCAGTGTGGTCCATACGTCGGTCATCAGGTGGCGGGCATCGGCCTCTAGCGCTATGCTGCGCTTGGCACGGCCCACGCGCAGCATCAGCCAAGCCAGAGCGCCGTTGATGGCCGTGCTTGCCAGGGACAGCGTGAGCCCCAAGCCTATCTGCTCCAAAGGCTGCGGGCTTAGCAGCCGGTAGCTGGCCGCTACGATGATGGCCGCTGCCGCCGCCAAAATTAAAAAGCCCTCAAAGCCTGAAGAAAAATACTCTGCCTTGTAGTGCCCAAACGGATGGTCATCATCTGCAGGCCGCTCGGCAATCTGCACCATCCACAGCGCAAAGGCCGCGCTGGCCAGGTTCACCAGCGACTCCATCGCATCCGACAGCAGCGCGACCGAGCCTGTAAGGTACCAAGCCAGCGTTTTCAGCGCAATCGTTACCAAGGCCACTGCCACAGAGGCTTTGAGCAGTTGTTTGGGGGTAAATTGCTGGAGGTTCACGGCAGAGTTGGTGCCACCGACAGGAATCGAACCTGTATGCCGCCCTTAGGAGGGGCGAATCTTATCCATTAGATGACGGTGACGGCTAAGTTGCTAAATAGTTTGGTAAAAGCAAATCAGATTGTAGTGGCAGTGTTGTGCCCCTGCGCTAAACGGCCAACTTACTTTGACAGCAAGCGCATGGCTTCTTCCAGCCCTTTGACTGTCAGCGGGTACATGCGCTGGCTCATGATCTGCTGCATGATGCCGATGCTTTGGCGGTACTGCCACACGCCCTGTGGTTCGGGGTTGATCCACGCAAACTTGGGAAAAGCCTGCGTCAACCGCTGCAGCCATTCCACACCGGCTTCTTCGTTGTTGTATTCCACGCTGCCACCAGGTTGCAGTATTTCGTACGGGCTCATGGTGGCGTCGCCAATAAAAATCAGCTTGTAATCTTTGTTGTACTTGCGAATGATGTCTTGCG
>JAYSRE010000063.1:0-4501 GCA_043721235.1 Polaromonas sp.
TGGCGGAGCGGACGGGACTCGAACCCGCGACCCCCGGCGTGACAGGCCGGTATTCTAACCAACTGAACTACCACTCCTAAAACTGCAGCTTGCACTGCAGTTTGGTCCATTTAACTTTTCAGTAATAAGTTAACTGGCGACCCCACGGGGATTCGAACCCCGGTACTTACCGTGAAAGGGTAATGTCCTAGGCCTCTAGACGATGGGGTCATAACCTGGGAACCGGAACTTGGGGTTTTACAACCTGTGGGTTCCTTATTTCCGTCTCGAACCAAACTTGGTGGAGGTAAGCAGGATCGAACTGCTGACCTCTTGCATGCCATGCAAGCGCTCTCCCAGCTGAGCTATACCCCCTTGTAGCGTAGCTGCCAAAACTTGGCAACTGCACCGCACTTTATCAGTATCGAGCATTCAATTATAGCGCGAAATTTAGCTGGTTCGCAAACGCTCCAGCGCAATTTCTCTGCCGCACAGAGTAAGCACCGCATCAAGCGACGGCGTTTGCGCCTTTCCCATCAGCAAAACACGCACCGGCATGGCAAGCTGGGGCATTTTCAGGCCCGTGGCGGCCAAGGTGTCTTTGATGGCAGCAGCCAGGCTGGCTTTGTCCCATGCGCAGTCTGACAGCTTGTCTGCCAACACAGCAATAGCGGGCTTAACGGCCTGCGTAACATGCGCAGCATAGTCCTCAGCATTACGCTGGGGCTGCGTGTAGAAGGCTGCGGCCCACTCGGCCAGGGCAGCCGTGGTGTCGCAGCGGTCTTTGAACAAAGCGCAGATGGCGGGCAAGCGTGCATCAGGGGTGATGGGCGCAGGCACCATGGCGGCTGGGTTACCCTGTGCACCGGCAGCCGCTGGGGCCTGCACGGTGCGCGCTAATAACTGCAGGGTTACCAGGGCGGTCAAGCGCTCGTCGCTGGCCAGTTTCATGTAGTGCGAGTTAACCCAGTTGAGCTTGGCTGCGTCCCACTGTGCAGGGCTTTTGGCCAAGTGCGCGCCGTCAAACCATTGTGCCATTTGGGTTGCGTTAAACAGCTCGTCGTCGCCATGGCTCCAGCCTAGGCGGGACAGGTAGTTCAGCATGGCTTCGGGCAGGTAGCCTGCGTCGCGGTACTGGGTGACGCTGACCGCGCCGTGGCGCTTAGACAGCTTCTCGCCGTCTGGCCCCAGGATCATGGGCACATGGCCGTAATGGGGCAGCTGCGCCCCCAGCGCTTTCAAAATATTGATCTGGCGCGGCGTGTTGTTGACATGGTCGTCACCGCGAATCACGTGGGTGATGCGCATGTCCAGGTCGTCTACCACGACGCAAAAGTTGTACGTAGGCGTGCCCACGGTTTCGCCGCTGGCAGCGGCTTGGCCAGACACTGGCCGGGCAATGACCAGGTCGTCTAGCTCTTTGTTGTGGATGGTGATGGGGCCTTTGACGGTGTCGTTCCAGGTCACGTCGCCGTCTACAGGGTTGGCAAAGCGCACTACGGGCTGCACGCCTGCAGGCGGCGTGGGCAGCACCTTGCCGGGTGCCGGGCGCCAGCGCCCGTCGTAGCGGGCTTTTTCTCCGCGCGCCTTTTGCGCCTCACGCAGGGCATCCAACTCAGCGGGCGAGGTGTAGCAGTGGTAGGCGGTGCCGTCTTTGAGCATCTGTGCAATCACCTCGCGGTAGCGCGCCATGCGCTGCATTTGGTAGAACGGGCCTTCGTCGTAGTTCAACCCCAGCCACTGCATGGCCTGGATGATCTGGTCTACTGCAGCCTGGGTCGAGCGGGCTTCGTCAGTGTCTTCAATGCGCAAAATAAACTGCGCATCATGGCCCAGCGCTTTGTGGTGCTGTGCAAAGGCCCAGCAAAACAATGCGGTGCGGGCAGTGCCTAAATGCAAAAGCCCAGTGGGCGATGGGGCAATGCGGGTGCGGATGGTGGTCATGGCGTTAAAGATTGATTACTATTAAATTAATAGCTGCTTATGCAGCATTTCCTTGGGCGATAGGCCTATTTTGTATAAAATTTGCTTTTATGCAGCTTTAAACCAAGGTGTCCAAACCCAAGTTTAAATCTGTCTTCAAGTCGCCAATATGCTCCAGGCCCACGGCCAATCGCACCATACCTTGGGTAATGCCTGCAGCCAAACGCTGCGCCTCGCTCAGGCGGCCGTGCGAAGTGCTGGACGGATGGGTGATGATGGTTTTAACATCGCCTAGGTTGGAAGCCACCGTCATCAGGCGCGTGCTGTCGATCACATGGAAGGCGTTTTTGCGCATTACCTCAGCCGAGCTGCCTTTCACCTCAAAGCTCAGCACCGCACCGCCCAGGCCGGTGCCGCTGGCGTTTTGCTGGCGCATGGCCAGGTCATGCTGGGGGTGGCTTTTTAAACCCGGGTAGTACACACGGCTTACCATCGGATGGGCCTCCAGCCAGGCGGCCATCAGCAAGCTGCGCGCGCTTTGCGCCTCCATGCGAATGCCCAGCGTCTCCATGCCTTTTTGCACTACCCAGGCGTTAAACGGCGACATGCTCATGCCTGCGCTGCGCATGATGGGGATGAACTTGTCTTTCACCAGCGCTTCTGACGCGCACAGCGCGCCCGCCACCACCCGGCCCTGCCCGTCCAGGTATTTGGTACCCGAGTGGATAATGATGTCAGCGCCAAACAGCACAGGCCGCTGCAGCGCGGGGGAACAAAAGCAGTTGTCTACCGCCAGCAGCGCGCCCGCATTGTGCGCCATATCGGCCAGCGCAGCAATGTCGCACACCTCGGTCAGTGGGTTGGTGGGTGTTTCGGCCAGCAGCAGTCGGGTGTTGGGCTTGATGGCCGCTTGCCACTGGGCTAGATCGGTTTGGCTGACAAAGGTGGACTGCACGCCAAACTTGGCAAACTCGGTGCCGATCAGCTTCATGGTGCTGCCAAATACCGACTGCGAGCACAGCACATGGTCGCCCGCTTTGAGCAAGGCCATGCACAGCATCAAAATGGCACTCATGCCGCTGCTGGTGCCTATGCAGGCCTGGGTGCCTTCTAGCGCGGCCAAACGCGCCTCCATCGCCGCCACCGTGGGGTTGGTAAAGCGGCTGTAGATGTAGCCATCTTCTTCGCCCGCAAAGCGGCGCGCTGCGGTCTCGCTGTCGGGCTGGGTAAAGCAGGAGCTGAGGTACAGCGCCTCCGAGTTTTCGCCGTACTGCGACTTGTCTACAGACATGCGCACGGCCAGCGTGTCCAGGTGCAGGCCGTCTGGAAGGCGCTTGGGGGAAGGTTGGGGGTCGTTGTGTTTCATGTTTTTTTAAAGACTGTGGTAGCCAGATTCGCGTTGGTGGCGTATGCGTTGCAAGATCACTTGGTTGTAAGCTGGCTTGTAGGTGTACAAAGCCAGGTAGCCTGATATGCCTCTGGAAATAACAAGTTCCCGCTGCTGCAGACGGTGTGGCCGGCCAATCTCTGGATGGTCTTGCACTATGCCCAGGGCATCCAAAATTAGTCCCGTCAAGCCAGCGGCATCTGCAGGACTGCTGGCCAGTAAAAAATCTGTCAGTTGGTCTAAATCAGTTTGGAAATTTCTTGTGTAGCGTAATGTGGCCATCAAGCTTTTACCTTGGGCTGCATGTCACTTGGGGGCCGCCACTGTGGCTGCATGGGTTGGCCCGGGTCATAGGGTTCTGGGCTAGGCCGCGCCTGGGTGTCGCCGCGCACTTTGGCGCGCATCCATTGGCTGATCTCGTCGTGGGTGTAGCAGATGTTGCTGCGCAGCATATCTTCATGGGCCTCTTTCGCTTCACGGTGAAACTCCTCCCGCATGCGGGCATCGTCCATCGCGGTTTGCAGGGTATCCACCATCAGCGCATGGGCAGTTTTGCCTTCGCGGGCCGCAATTTGGGCAATTTGCTCTTTCAGTGCTTCGGGCAGTTTCAGGGAGGTGGTGGCAGTCATGGCTTAACTTTGGGGGTGGAAGTCAGTTTAGGCGGTTTTAAACGGTGCCACTATAGTAACACCTTTGCGAGCGATGCAATGCGGTGCGCTGCGTTCTCCATCCGTGCTGTTCGCTTAAGCAAATTCCGTTGGTTTTGAATCTGCCTGCGGACTTATTCGCTGCCCTGGGGCTTGGGGTGGTCGGCTGCGCGGCTGTCCCCCGCCCTTCGGGCTCCTCCTTGATGCCGCTACGCTGAAGTAGCACCGCCGACCTAATCTGAAGCCGTGGCAGGCGTACCAACACCCAGAAGCGCAATGCTTAGTTTTCCAAGCAGACCGCAGCTGCCTTAACCGCCAAAGTCAGCCGCCCCGCCTGCGGTGCCTCGCGCAGCCAATGGTGCCAAAACAGCGGCACATCCACAAATTGGCCGGGAAACAGGTCAACCAACACGCCGCTGGGCAAATCGTCGGGCGATTGAATATCAGCTTGCATGCCCCAGCCCAGGCCGCTGAGCAAACCTTGGCGATAAGCGTCTACCGCCGGGATGTAGTGGCGCGGATAGGCAAGGTCAGTCATGCCAAAGCACTGCTGCAAAAACTCGTC
>JAYSRE010000064.1:0-4481 GCA_043721235.1 Polaromonas sp.
GGTGGCGCAGCTGGTGCACAGCTTCCCAGCCACAGCCCAAGGCCCCGGCGGCGTGACGGCTACGGTGCTGCTGGCCGAGAGCCACCTGTGCGTGCACACCTGGCCCGAACAGCGCGGTGTCACGCTCGATGTGTATGTGTGTAACTTCGGCGGTGACCACAGCGCCAAGGCGCATGCCCTGATGGACGCGTTGTTGGCGCTGCTGGACGCCAAGCAGCTAACGCGCCAGCAGCTGCTGCGCGGTTGACTAAAAACCACACCCCCTTAAATGCGGGATAGCATTTGAGAGACATAAAAAATACGATTCGTTTCTCAATATTTACAGGAGTAACGAAATGAACCAAGCCAAACTTTTGATAGGCGCACTGAGCATTGCACTAACTCTAACTGCCTGCGGCGGCGGCGGAGATGGGGCAGGCACCCCAGGTGCTGGTGCTGGAGCTGGTGCTGGTGCTGGCACGGGCGCTGGTGCTGGTGCGGGCACGGGTGCTGGCGCTGCGACTGGGAGCATCGCCTCCATTGTGGGTGACTATCCGGTGCGCGTTGTCAAGGCCGATTGCGATGCTGAAAATGCAGACGGCGTGACTGTAGCGCCACAGGCCAACGGCAGCTGCAAAATTACCACGCCCACGTCGACTGAAATTCGGCGTGATATTTTGCCCGAGGGCAACTACACCCTCAAAATCACCGCCGATGGTGCCATGGAAATGCTGCAAGGCACGGCCAGCAAAGCCAAAATTAGCTGCCCACCCAGCCCCGGTATTTGCCGTGTGGACGCTACAGGCGGCACATCTTACATATACACCGTGATCGGTGCCTCGGCGGGTGCTTCTGTGTCGTCCGTGCTGGCTTCGGTCAGCCAAATCATCTTGAACGCTAGCGCAAGCGCCAAATCCATCACGACCGGTTATTTGTACGGCTTGGGTGCTAATGTGACTTACGCCGGGTCTAACCCTGTACTGAACGGCGAAAGCGGCGTGCTGGTTCTTGAGCCTCGCTAAACGGGTTGCTTGCGCCGAGACCTCTGTGTAGCTAAAGCTGGCCCTGCCGATGGGCCCTGCTTTTACAGTGACCTCGTTAGACAAGCGTAGCAGGCCCTGCGCATCGCGGGCATAATATTTATGCTATGCCCGCATTTTTTTCGCCCAAAGCCACCCCCGTCCGCAACATGCCGCCCCCCGTAGCTGACGGGCCTAAAGCTCAGGCCATCGTTCTTGCTGCAGGCCGCGGCGAACGCATGCGCCCGCTCACCGACACCTGCCCCAAACCATTGCTGAAGGTGCGCGGCAAACCACTGATGCAGTGGCCCATGGAAGCACTGGCTGCCAATGGCTTTGGCCACCAGCTAGTGAACACCGCATGGCTAGGAGGGCATATTGAAGCCTATTTTGAGAGCATTTTAGCCTTGTCGCCCAAGGAAATACTAGATAGTTCGCTATTAAATTCAGAGCTTCTGCAAATCACCTATTCGCACGAAGGCGCTGACTTTGGCTACGCCCTAGAGACCGCAGGCGGTATTTGCCGGGCGCTACCGATGCTGGTAGAAGAATTTTGGGTGTTGGCGGGTGATGTTTATGCCCCTGCTTTTAACTACAGCTGCGCTGCCTATGCCCAGTTTGCAGCATCCCACATGCTAGCCCACCTGTGGCTGGTGCCCAACCCGCCACACAACCCGCGCGGCGACTTTGGCCTGTCTGCCGACGGCTACGCGCTGAACCTGCCCAAAGATGCTGGCCACACCTTGTACACCTACAGCACCATGGGCCTGTTCAGGCACGCGTTGTTTGCCCCGCCTTTTTGCACAGTGCCGCCAGGCAACCCGCAAGGCACCGCTTTAGCCCTGGCCCCGCTGCTGCGGGCCGCTATGGACGCTGGGCGGGTAAGCGCGGAGGTGTTCACGGGGGAGTGGACCGATGTAGGCACGCCCCAGCGGCTGGCGCAGCTTAATGCAGCGCCATGGAATTGACCCGCCCCAAGTTGATTGCGCAGGCAAAAACAAGGCAGCACTTTTGAGCTGCGCTTTGGCAGAGATTTCCCCTTAGGTACTACAAAATCAACGCTGCGTTTGCCTTAGTTTTCAAAAAGAATGGTCAAATCTGTCCAATTTACTAATATGTAACTACATGTAAAAAGTAGTACGGTTCATCAAAGCCTTATGTAGCCAAAGGTCAAGATGAACCACCCAAAAAAATTACAACGCGCCTACCCCAACCTGGCTGCGCTGGCTCTTTTGCTGCTCTGCGCAGGGGCGCTTGCGCACAGTGTTGGGCAGGTACAAACGACCAAGTTTTTATCGCCCCAGACAATTCAGGTCTTGCAAAATCGCATTGCTGCTGGCCAGCCGGCAGGGTTTCAAGCAGGCGATGTGCTGACCTACATTATTCAGTTTACGCCCGTTAGAAACGGTGCCAATACGGGCGTTGCGGGCTATATCACCGACTATATTCCGCCAGGAACCGAGGTAGTTGGCGCGTCTTTTGTGCAAAAAGACGCGGCTGGCAATTACGCTAGTATTGCACCATCACTGCCCGGCGGCATAGACAGCGGCTGGGGTACCAGGGGGAAAAAAACTTTTTTGGCAACTTCACCTTTTGGCACCAATGTCTACGACCCTACTGGCCGATGTGCGCTGGCTATCCCGGCGTTTACCAGCGATTGCAACGCCCGCTTGACCGAACTGCATGCTGATACAGGCATTTTTTATTCAACAGATGCACGCACCGCAGTTTTCCCTGCCCTGCCCACCCGCGTACAACAAAGCACCAACGGCTACAACATTGCACCTACCGCGGCAGGGCAGCTCAACCCCATCATCGGCCAAGCCCAAGCCACCACACACAACCTGTGGGACGCTAACCAAACCAACGCCTTTGGCAGCATCCAAGGCAACATTAACGCTCTGGCAGCCCCTAAATCAGCCGAGCTTGCAGCGGGAAATGCAGGCACAGGTGCGACACCTTATTTTGCAGGCTCTGTGGTGGCAGGCCCTCAAACGGGCTATCAGCTAGACAACACGGGCGCTGTGGGGCCATGGCAGCGCATTGCCTATTCAGGTTCGCGTATTGGCGACCCTGCTACTGGGCCGGCCACTGCGCCCGACCTGTCGTTAACTGCTATTGGCGGCGTTCCCACCACAGCGGGTGTTGCCCTGTCTACTGCGGCCCCTTTGCCTGCAGCGACCAATGCGGTGCGCTGGGCCGCCGGCAAACTGCAAGTGGGCGAGATTAAATACGTCAGCATCAGTTTGCGTTTAACAGCGCCGGTACCTGCTGCAGGGGTACAAAACCAGTCGGAGGTATTTGGAGGTGATGCAGGCGATGCTGATAACGGTCAAGACAATGTGTGGCGCTACCACGTGCCTAGCGTAGCCGACAGCAACTCTAATTTGTACATCTACAAAACGCCTTGCCAGTACGACCCGACAGCCACCACCTGCTTACCGCTGGCAGGCAGTGCCTACGCTGCCAATGCCACTATCACTTACCAGATTTCTTACCTCAATACAGGCGCGCTGGCGCAAACTAACGTGGTTTTGCGCGACATATTGCCCTGCCAAACCCCTAACAACACGCAAATTAGAGCCGGCAGCATTACAGGTCCCTTAACGAGCTTGGTGTCGGTACCGTTTGTTACCACTACCAATGTAGCAGGTAACTGCAACACCACGCCTGACACAGGCTTCACACTGGCATTTCCCACCATCACCACGCTCGCTGCAGGCAGTGGCGGCAGTGTGGTGATCAATATCCCCAATTCAGCTTCAACCTTAGGCGATGTGGTGAGCAACCGCGCAACGCTCACATCAGACGGCGTACCAGGGGGCGTTAGCTCCAGCGGCGTGACGGTGGTGGGAAACAATACTTTGCCTGTTTTGATGGTTCAAAAAATTACCACCACCCCCACCACTGTGCGTGGAGGCACCGCCCAATACACCATCGTTTTGCGCAACCTAGGCACCGGCCCGGCTACAGGTGTGCAAATGGATGACTTTTTACCCACTGCGGGGGGCACCACAGTAGATGCCACGCGGCGTTTTAACTTCTTGCAACTTAACTCCGTAACCAGCAGCGGCCTGACTACCAGCACCGCACTGGTCAATGGCACCACTACCGCAGCAACCACTACCGCGCTGGTGCCCGCTACACTGGCGCCCTACGACACCGAGCCCGGTGCGGTCAATCGGGTGCGGGTGAACTTTAACTTTGGCGCTACATCGTCGCTGGCTGCGGGCGGCGTTATCACGCTGACCTTTACAGCCAGCGTGGGCAGCAACCTGAATGCATCACCGCCGCCCTACACTAACGATGCTGTGAGCCGCAGCACCACGGGCACACTGGTTCGCACAGACACCAACGCCGCTGCCCCAGTCAGTGTTAACCGTCAGGCACTCCTGTCTATCAGCAAAACCAATAGTGTCAGCAGTGTGCTGGCTGGCGCAACCACGGTTTATACGGTAGTGGCCCGCCACGCGGGCCCCCACG
>JAYSRE010000065.1:0-4465 GCA_043721235.1 Polaromonas sp.
CGCGCAGCGCAGCTACGAGGTGACCGAGGTGAACGAAATGCTGCAGCAGATGGAGCGGTACAACGGCATCTTTGTGTGCACCACCAATTTGCTGGAGCGTATCGACCAAGCTGCCTTGCGCCGCTTTACTTTCAAAATAAAGTTCAAGCCCTTGACGGCCGTGCAGCGCGAGAAAATGTTTATCACCGAAGCGCTGGCGGGCGATGCCAGCAAGCTGGACGATGTGCTGCGTGTGCGCCTGGCCAAGCTGGAGCAAATTTGTCCAGGCGATTTTGCTGCGGTCAAACGGCAAGTCGATATTTTGGCAACCGAATTCTCAGCCGATGAATTCATGGAGCAGCTGGAAGCTGAGCACCGCATTAAACCTGAAGTGCGCGAGGCACGCAGCATGGGGTTTGTGCAGTAAAAAATTTATGTGGTGATACCTAGCCGCTTCATCTTTTCCCACAACGTTTTTCGATTGATGCCCAGAAGCTGCGCAGTTTGAGATATGCCCCCTTGGCAGCGGTCAAGGGCTCTGCGAATATGGGTGCGCTCTGTCAACTCCACCATGGATTGCAATGACTCAATACGTTCTAGGACTGTGTTGGACTGCTTGTGTAGTGCATTTTTATCGGCAAGGGGTTTATCCAAAATGCCTGCTTCGCTCATGACTACAGCTTGTTCTAAATACGAGCGCAGCTGGCGAACATTACCACGCCACTGGCGCGACAACAAATCGCGCATAAAGTCCTCCGATATGGCAAGGGGACGTTTTTGCTCCAAGGTGATTTGACTGAGCATTTTTTCCGCCAACCAGCGAATGTCTTCTGGCCTTTCACGTAAGGGCGGCAGGTCAATTCGAATAACAGCTAATCTGTAGAACAAATCCTCGCGAAAACGGCCTGCCTCCATGGCTTCAAGCAGGTCGCGGTTGGTGGCAGATACTATTCGAAAATCACTGTGCGTAGTGCGTTCTGAACCTAGGCGATAAAAGCACTTTTCCTGCAAAGCACGTAATAGCTTTGCCTGCATGCTTGCAGACAATTCGCCTACCTCGTCCAAAAAAAGTGTGCCGCGGTTGGCGCGCTCCAAATACCCGTGGTGTACGCGCTGCGCCCCTGAAAACGCACCTTTCTCGTGGCCGAAAAATTCCGACTCCATTAAGTTATCTGGTATAGCGGCGCAATTGACCGCGACAAACTCTCCTTTGTTACTGCGTACATCCTGACTGTGCACGTATTGGGCTGTTATCTCTTTCCCGACACCAGATTCACCGCTGATCATCACGGCCACACGTTGCTGCGCCACTTTGCGCGCCATGCTTTCAACATGGCGCATCGCAGAGGAAATGCCCAGCACCACACCGTCTGGCATGTTGATGCCCATAAAAACACTTTGCTGCACTTGCGCCACCAAACGCTCAATGTCGAAAGGTTTAATCAGGTATTCACGTGCACCCGCTCGCGTGGCCAGCACAGCATCATTGACACTGCCATACCCAGTGAGGAAAAACCAAGGCAGGGCACGCACCGGCACTGGCAAACCCACAAACCATGTAGTAGCCATGCCATCGGGCAACCGTACATCGCTAATGACAACCGCAAAGTTCAACAATACTTGCGTCTTCGCCTCATCGAGGGTTCGGCACCACTGCACTGCATAGCCTTCAATGTCAAAGCGCTGGGACAACGACTCGCCTACGATGCGGTCATCTTCGATCAGCAGTAATTTCTTCATGTGTTTCATGGTTTGGAATTTCAAATATCATTCGGGTTTGGTGCAAGTTTTGGGCATCTACGCCGAAGCTACCGCTGAACTGCACTGCAATTTCGCGGCAAACCCACAGGCCAAAGCCATGTGGGTCATTGCCGCCTTCTGCCGCTACTGTGCTTTCTAACAAACCTGCGCTGAGCACGGGGCCGCTGTTGGTCACAATAAACTGAACCATATCGGCATCGGCTTTGAGCAACGCACACACTTGGCCAGCTTCGCCAGCTGCCTTGATAGCATTGAGGAGCAAGTTCAACATCACCTGGCGAATAGGCGCAGATGGCACGAGCAGTGCAGAGGTCAACTGATGGTCTACTAAAACCTTGACCCGGTAGCGTAAGGCACTAGGTTGAACTAAGGTAATCACGTCTGTAAGATCATCGAGCGTTAAGGCGCGTTGTTCAAAACGCGCTTGCGGTAGTAACGCATTGACGGTCGAGCGTATTTGCTGCAAGCCCCGTTCAATCAGCTCCACCGTGCGCGGACGCACCGTCGCACTGTCGCCGTGCAAACGCAGGGTCTGGGTCGCAGTCAGCAAACCCGCTAAAGGATTGTTAATCTCATGGGCTACAGCTGCCGTGATACGCCCGATAGCGGCCAATCGCTCTGACGACAAGGCCCTTGCCTCAGCTTTTTCACGAGTTTCAGTTTCGTCTAACAGTTGCAATATGGCGTTGCCAATGCGCGCGAGTTCGGGGTCAGTGCTGACAGGCACTCGGCTGCGCAAAGCAGCAGGAGATTCTTTGCCAATGAGCCCAATGACCTTGGCTACGTCGGCCACCGGCCGCGCCATACGCCGGCCTGTCCACCACCCTATCGGGATTAGAAACAGCACGGCGACCACTAAACCCATCAATGCAGGTTGTGCAAGACTGCGCCAGTCAGGTAAAAAAATCGCATTGTCTACTTCAATATAAACAAAACCCAAAATCTGCCCATCATCGCTGGTAACAGGATCAATCACCACAACACCCGTCTTCGGCTCAGTGACTGTCACACGTGATTTGAGCGTATCCACTGTTGGCAAACTAATGCCATGCTGTTGGTTGCCCAGCACTGGCTGGTTGATAGGATTTACCTTTGGGTTAGATGCTGCAAATACCTTACCTTCACCGTCCAGTACAGCGGCGCGGGTCTGGCCAGTGTCCGCACCTGGCAACAAAGCTGCGGTATTGCGCAGCAAAACGAACACTCGCCACACATCGTCGGCAGCCAGTAAAGGCTTGGCTTGGGCTGACAGCAATTCTGCCGCGCGGTTGACGCGCGCCAACGTATCTAAGCGCGCCGATTTGGCCGACAGATTGGCGGACATGGCCGTCACTAGCAAAGTGGTGATGAGTACCGCCAGTGATAAACCCAGAGGTATTTGAACGCGGTATGGCAGGCGTATTAGCATTGTCTATCAGACCCCACTTGCAGGGATCGATTTGGCTTGCTTGCGAATTGGATCAAACATCGAAGCAGCACCCAATATAAAGCCAGATAGATTCAATGCTTTCAGCAGCTCTTGGCCGTTCGCATCGCTGCTCATATCGTTGAGTGTTTTTTGTAGCGTGGGCAGAGCTGGATGGCTTGTGTTTTTAAGCGAAACAATGGGTGGAAATCCATATGGAGCAGACTTCCACACCACCTGCGTTTGCTCTGTTGCACTCATGCCTTGTTTTTGCATGGTCTCCCATACGTAGCCATCGATTGAGCCCGCTTGTGCAAGTCCCGCCGCTACGGCTTCGGCCACATTGCGATGACCATAGGCAAAAAAACTGCGCTGCAAATCCTTAGGCAACAAACCTGCTTGTGCCAGCTGCGTCTGTGCCACAAGCCAACCAGAATTAGACAAAGGGTCTGAATACACCAGTACTTTGCCCGCCAAGTCGGCCCAGCCGTTAATCGCCACAGATGCGGAGCGCGAACGAATTAAATAGGCTTGGTAACTAGGCGCACCTTGGTAGAGCGGCACATTGAGCAAGCGCAGACTAGACTGAAACCGCACGTACGGAAAGCCACAGATCCAAGCGGCGTCCACCTGACCACCAAAGAGCAAATCCAGCACAGACTGGTAGGATTCCCGCGCCACGAAGCGCACCTGTACACCCATCTTGTCGCCCAAATAGCGGCTCCACCGGGTTAGAAAAGCCAATTGATCTGCCAATATGACGGGCGTAAGACCTATGCGCAAAAGCTCTGTAGTAGCGCCCGTCAACCCAGGCTGCATCATCTGCACGGTTCCCATGCAGGCTGCCACCATCGTTCTTCTGCGCATACAAAGCCTCGTATTTAAAATGACCCCAGACCAAAAAATGCGTTACGAAAAAGTAACGTTGCTAATCTTCAGAATGTTACTTAATCGAAACACATTGTCAATGGTGTTTTCCTAAGCTATTGATTTTGCAAGAAAAATTCTTTGGCACTTGTCTTGCATATCGATATAGCTTTTATTAACTGAGGAGACACCATGGAAGTTAAAAACTTAAACCGAAGATTTTTTCTTAAATCCGGTGGCACTGCCGCTGCAGTTGCTGGCAGCGTCATTATTCCCATACATAGCGCGCATGCAGCACCAGCAGCCGATGGCGGTGCCACAACGCTGAATTATCCGAAAACGGCGGTAGGCAAAGCCAAAGGGATGCCATTGAACGAAGTTGTCAGCTTTAGCTACCCTGACACCAGCTCACCCTGCGTGGCTCTACGCATGGGCAACCCAGTACCCGGCGGT
>JAYSRE010000066.1:0-12274 GCA_043721235.1 Polaromonas sp.
CGCCTAACAACAACTTTGGCGAAGCCCCTGCCTCAACAATCAGTGGTTTTGTGTACAACGACACCAATACCAGCGGCGTTAAAGACCCTGCAGACACACCATTGGCCGGTGTGGTGATCACGCTTACGGGTGTGGACTCCACAGGCCAAGCTGTCACGCGCACCACCACCACCGATGCTACGGGGGCCTACCAATTTACAGGCTTGCCAGTCGGTGTCTACACCGTCACCGAGCCGGTACAACCCAGCGGCACTGCCAATGCGGAAACCAACCCAGGCACTGTCAACAACGGTGGTACAGCTGGAACAGCCTCGCCCCGAACGACAACACCATCAACCATCACTGGTATTCGTATCACGACGCCCGGCACCGACTCGCCCAACAATAACTTTGGCGAAGTTACTGCGTCCAGCATTGCCGGCGTGGTGTACCGCGATGACAACGGCAACCAAGTGCGCGATGGTGTAGAGCCCACCATGCCAGCGGGTATCACTGTGACATTGACAGGTGTTGACTCAGCAGGTACGCCGGTAGCGCGCGTAACATTCACTTCTGCCACAGGCACCTACCTGTTCGACAACCTAAGGCCCGGCACTTACACGGTCACGGAGTCACAGCCGGCTGGGTTTGCCACGGGCGGCGCCAACCCAGGCACCTTGGCGGGTGGAACTGGCGGACCCAACAGCAACGTGATTTCCAGCATCAACTTGCCAGCGGGTACCGACGCGATCAACTACAACTTTGGCGACATACCCAAGCCCTCCAGCATATCGGGTGTGGTGTACCGTGACGATAACGGAAGTCAAACACGTGACGGTGCTGAAACCACCATGCCAGCAGGCATCACGATCACCTTGACGGGGGTAGATATCAATGGCACGCCCGTCACCCGTGTGACCGTGACCTCTGCCACAGGAACCTACCTGTTTGATAACCTGTTGCCCGGCACTTACAGTGTGACGGAGTCACAACCTGCAAACTTTGGCAATGGTGGCGCTAACCCGGGTACTTTGGCGGGCGGCACAGGCGGGCCCAACAGCAACGTGATCTCAAATATCATTTTGCCAGCAGGCACCGATGCACCCAACTACAACTTTGGCGATGTGCCCAAGACGGCAGGGGTCTCTGGCACGGTATGGCGTGACAACGACCACGACCGTGTGCGCGATGCTAACGAGCCAGTGTTGCCAGGTTGGACCGTGCAAGTCTTGCGCACCCCGTTTGGTGGCGGCACGCCTACGCTGATTGCATCGGTAGTAACTGATGCCAATGGCTTCTACCAAGTGACAGGCTTGGAAGCCGGTAGCGGCTACACCGTGCGCTTTATTGCGCCCAACGGAGTCACATTCAACGGCGCTGTAGACGGCGAGCAAGGCACGCCTGTGTCAGGTGCCACCGTGGTGCGCGGTGAAATTACCAACTTAACTCTGGTGGCCGGTTCGCAAGGTGGCCAGAACATCACGCCGCAGCAGTCTCTGCCCGTGGACCCCACCGGCGTGGTGTACGACACCGACACGCGTTTGCCAGTCCCAGGGGCCGTGGTTAAACTGATCGCGGTCAATTGTCCAGCCTTTGACCCTGCCAGGGATCTGTTTGGCGGCATAGCCAACCAAACCCAAACAGTGGGCGCTGATGGCTTTTACCAGTTCATCTTGAACCCAGGAGCGCCGCCGTGCGAATACCGTTTGGTGGTCACCCCACCGGCTAATTTCGCGGTGGACACAGGTACGCCTGCGCAACCAGGCGCGTTCACCCCGCCCAACCGTCCGCCCAACGACGTGTTCCAGTTGGTGCCCAACGCAGGCGCGCCACAACCTGGCCAGCCAACCACCTACTACTTGGGCTTTAACCTCAATGAGAACAGCCGCGACGTGGTAAACAACCATATTCCTCTGGTGTCCACCGTTCGCCCAGTTATTTTCATCAGCAAAGTGGTGGACAAACCCAAGGCTGAAATTGGCGATACCGTGAAGTACACCGTGCGGGTTCGTTACGTAAAGGGCGCGGTCAACCTGACTTCATTGAACGTGATCGACTCAATGCCAGCAGGCTTTAAGCTGGTGCCGGATACCTCCTTTGTGTCGGTGCCGGCAGGCGCAGCAGTGGTCAAACTGGCTGCGGCAAACATCAAAGGCGCTCCGGGTGCTGTGGTCACGTACACCATGCCATTGCCCGCTGGCGGCTTGGCACCGGGCAGCGAGATTGAGCTGACTTACCGTGTCAGGCTGGCAGTGGGTTCTATGCAAGGTGACGGCATTAACCGTGCGCAGGCTGCGGTGGGTGCCTTGCGCTCCAACACAGCGCAGGCCAAAGTGGTGGTAGAGGCCGGTGTGTTCACCAGCGATGCGTGCGTAGCAGGCAAAGTGTTTGTGGACTGCAACAACAACCATGTTCAAGATGCCGAAGAACTGGGCGTGCCAGGCGTGCGCTTGTACATGGAAGACGGCACCTATTTCATTACCGATAGCGAAGGCAAGTACAGCTACTGCGGTCTATCGCCCAAGTCACATGTGCTCACGGTCGATATGCTGACCATGCCGCGTGGCGCACGCATGACCACCACCAGCAACCGCAACTTGGGCGATGGCAACAGCCTGTTCCTGGACGTAAAGAACGGCCAGCTAGTGCGGGCTGACTTTGCAGAAGGCTCGTGCTCTAACACCATGCTAGAGCAAGTCAAGCGCCGCCGTACCCAGGGCGAGGTGCGCTCAACCGAGACTGAGAAAACTGGCCAGCCTGCGCTGAAGTTTGAGGGCAAGTCTCCGCAGTACCCACAGCAGGGCACCGATAGTGCCAACCAGCCACTGGTGGTGCCGCGAAGTACCAACGGGGGGGCTGAGTCCATTCCAGAGCAAAACACACCTGTGCCGCAAATGCCCGGCGCATCCAGCAACACGCAAGGCGCTAATGTGCGCACTGCCCCATAAGGAGGACTGACATGCGCAAACTATCAAACTCCTTATTTGGACACGCTTTTACCATGAACGCTTCGCAAGTCTCCAGCAGCTACCGCAGCACGGCGCGCCCGGTCGCCCTAGCTTGCGCCCTAGCCTGCGCAACCTTGTCGTCTGCTGTGTGGGCGCAAGCGGCTTTTGCACCCTTGCAGCCAGCACCGTTGGCATCACCACAAACCACACCGCCGTCGGTGCTGCGCGGCCCGATCTCAGGTATTGACTACAGTGTTAATGCGCAAATTGCCCGCGTAGCGGTAGAGGTTGAAAAAGACGGCCTGCCCGCCGATGGCCAAAGCACCAACCAAGTGACCGTGCGTTTGTTCGACAAAAATGGTGCGCCGCTGCAGGGCGAGGCCTTGATTACGATCGAACACAGCGCAGGCCGCGTGCTGATCCCCGGTGCCAAAACCGACGAACTAGGCCCTGGCCGCTTAGACGTTGACAAAATCACCCCTGGCGTGCAACTCAAAGTCACCAACGGCGTGGGCCGTTTTAACCTGCTAGCCCCGGTAGAGCCTACCGATGTCAAACTGCGCATTACGGCAGGTAGTGCGGTGGCCAACGGCACCATAGCCTACCTGGCGGATCTGCGCGAGATGGTGGCGGCTGGTTTGATCGATGGCATTATTAATTGGAAGAAAAAGTCCGACGCTTCCATTACACCCGTTCGGATTGACGACGGCTTTGAGCGTGAGCTGAACCGCTGGACCAAAGAGTTCAGCAACGGCAAAGGTAACTATGGCCTGCGCAGTGCGTTCTTCTTAAAAGGCAAAATCAGTGGCGATATGTTGCTCACGGCAGCCTTTGATTCTGACAAAGAAACCAACGCCCGCTTGCTGCGCGACATTGACCCTAACCGCTTCTACCCGGTGTACGGCGACTCGTCGATCAATGGCTTTGATGCCAAAAGCCGCGACCGCTTGTATGTGCGCCTAGACTCCGGCAAAAGCTACGCCCTGTACGGCGACTTTTCGACTGGCGACG
Organism: Polaromonas sp.; assembly: GCA_043721235.1. Lineage (GTDB taxonomy): Bacteria > Pseudomonadota > Gammaproteobacteria > Burkholderiales > Burkholderiaceae_C > JAAFIP01. The sequence goes on from JAYSRE010000066.1 coordinate 3,939, forward strand.
GCTTTAGCCAGCTTACGGGCGGCGGTGCAGTAGCAGGTGTGAAAAGCCGCGATCTGGGGGCTTACAACCGCAGTGCCACTGGCCTGCGCGCGCACTTTGAACAGCCCAACGTGTTTGTCAACGGCTTTGTATTCAACGAAAATCAAAAGCAGCTGGTCGAGGAATACCAATGCAACGGCACCTCAGGCCCGTTCAGCGTGGCCAGCAACCAAGCTGTTGAAAACTCTGAAAAAGTAGAAATCATCACCCGCGACAAAAACGCACTGGGCGTGGTGAAAAATGTGCAGCTGATGCAGCGCTTGGTGGACTACAGCTTCGAACCTTTCTCGGGCCGTATTCTGTTCAAAAGCCCAATCCCCAGCATCGATGTCAATGGCGACCCGGTCAGCGTGCGCATTACCTACGAGGTAGAGCAAGGCGGGAATAAGTTCTTAACCTACGGTGTGGACGGCCAAGTGAAACTGGGCGAACGCGCAGAGGTAGGCGGCAGCTTTGTGCAGGACAAAAATCCCCAGTCACCTTACCGCTTGGGCAGCGTGAATGCGGCGGTGCGTATTGGCAAAGCAGGCTCTGTGGTGCTGGAAGTTGCCAACTCGGCATCATCTTTGTATGCCATTGGCAATGCCACCAGTACCACGCTCACTCCCACGGGCAGTGCGGGCGAAGTGCGCCGTGACAGCAAAGGCAACGCAGTGCGCCTAGAGGGTGCCTACAACGAAGGCGCAGTCGACGTGCGCGGATGGTTTATGCGCGCTGAGCGGGATTTTTATAATCCAGCGGCCAGCGTGAACAACGGTAAGCAAGAAATTGGCTTGGCCGCACGCTACAAGCTCAATCAGGATGTGTCGGTATACGCCACCGGCCAGCGCGATCAAGACACCGTGCCTGCCAATGAACCCAAGCGCGATGCCTTGGCCTTGGGCTTGACCTGGAATATCACCGATCGCTTGATGGTGGACGGCTCGGTGCGTCGCACCACAGAAGATGCGGGCTACGGCAGCACAGCCTCTATTGCAGGTAACAGCGGCGCAGGCGGCGGCTTTTTTGGGCTGGGTACGGATGCTGTCAATACCACCACTGGAACCAGTGTGTTGGGCAGCAGCGCCAACAGCAGTGGTACAGGCTTGAACCCTAGCAGTCTGAACTCGACCAGCTTGCGTTTAAGCGCCAGCTACCGTGCCACTGACCGTTGGTCGGTGAGCGGCGAAATAGAAGCAGGCACCGAGAAGCAGCGCCGCTTGGGCCTGGGCACCAGCTACCAAATCAGCGAACGCAGCAAAGTCTATGCACGCTTGGAAACCCGTACCGGCTTGTCCTCTGCTGCCGCTTTGAACGCCTCTGACAAAAGCAACAGCCTGATAGCCGGTATTGACAACACGTTTGCTGCCGGCCCCACGGTGTTTAGCGAGTTCCGTTTGCGCGATGCGCTTAGCACCGGTACTGCGCAAGACCGCGACATGCAGCTGGCCAGCGGTGTGCGTAACAGCTGGAACTATGCCGAAGGTATTGTCTACACCGGCGGGCTAGAGCTCCTGAAAATCTACAACGGCCCTACACGTGAAGCCGTAGCGGTTAACGGCGGTATCGATTACAGCGCAAGCCCTGTATGGCGTGCCAGTGGTCGCTTGGAATTTCGCCGGGTGCTTGACGACAAAGCTACTGCGGTCAACGATACGCAAGACCAGTACCTCAGCACGGTCAGCGTAGCCCGCAAAATAGACCGCGACTGGACCATGCTGGCACGCAACTATTTGCTGTACCAAAACAACAATGCGGGCGGCACCAAGCTGGAAGACCGCTTCCAGATCGGTGCGGCGTGGCGGCCTGTGGACCATAACCGCTGGAACGCCTTGGCACGCTATGAGTACAAAACCGTCAAAGACAAAGCCAGTGTGAACGGCTTGAGCAGCAACGGCGATAACTACAAGTCGCATATTGTGAGCTTGCATGGCGACTACCATCCTAGCCGTCCATGGTGGTTTAACGGCCGCTTTGCGCTGAAGAACACCACTGACAAAACCTTGCCAACGGGCCAGCAAGGCTACACCGCCATGCTGGTGGGTGGCCGCGCCACCTACGATATCAGTGAGAACTGGGATATTGGTTTGATGACCAGTTATATGTACAGTCCACAAGGCGCGTCCAAGCAATGGGCGCAAGGTATTGAAGTAGGTTACTTGGTACGCCAAAACCTGTGGTTGTCCACCGGGGTGAACTGGGTAGGCTTTAGCGACAAAGACTTAACGGGGTCTGACTACACCAACCGGGGCGTGTACCTGCGCCTACGCTTCAAGTTCGATGGCACGTTGTTCCAAGGCAAAGACACCAACGTGAACCGTGCACTCGACCGCTAATTTTGCAGCCATTACCACCGCAAACCCCCATTACATTATCCAGAGGCTCTTATGAAACTACAAGCTACCTCAGCCGCACGTCTGTCCGCAATTTCAATGGCAGTCTTGCCTGCTGCAACCTTGGCGCTGTGCACATTGGTGCTCTCTGGCTGCGCCACCAGCGCAGGCCAGCAGTCCAACAGCTCAACAGCAGCTGGCGAAAAGCAGTCCACGACGGACCAAGCGATTCAGAGCGACTACGACAACTACGCCGCTGAGCAAGGCCGCATCCAAGCACTCAACGACAGCGGCAAGCACCGCGTGGCCAGCTACAGCCTGGCCAAAGCGCAGTGCTGGCTGGACGTGAGCCTGCACGAGTACACCCGCAACGACCGCAGCAACTTTCCGCGCCTGGCGTTTGAAGAGTCGTTCAAAATTACCGACTACTTGGGCAAAGGCGGCGCAGTAGGCGCTGCGGGCAACCCTGCCCTGCAAACGCCCTTGGTTAACGATGCAGCCAAGCTGCGCCAAGACCTGTGGGACGCAGCTGCCAAGCTCAAAGGCCACGCGGGTTGGCGCTGTGCAGAACAAAAAACAGCCTGCGCTGAAGTGGAGCTGGTGCATGCAGGCAATGAGTTTAACCAACAGCAATGGCGCCATGCCAAGCCGTATGTGCAAATTGCCGAAGACCTGATTGGCGATGCACAAAAAGCGGCTGAGGCCTGCATTGCGCCGCCCGCACCTATGGTGGCCAAAGCTGCCCCTGCACCGGTGGTAGTGCCTGTTGCGCCCGTGCCTACTGCTGCGGTACCCGTAAACGCGTCGGCCAATGTGCTGTTTAGCTTTGACAAGCGCGACATGCCGAACGTGCGTTCATACACCAAAGACCAGCTCGACACCTTGATTGGTCAGGTCAAAGGCGGCGCCATCACTGTCAGCAGTATCAAGCTTATCGGCCATGCAGACCGCTTAAACAGCACTGGCGATGCCAACTACAACGTCAAGCTGTCGCAAGACCGCGTAAACACCATCCAAGCCTACATGGTCAATGCAGGCGTGTCGGCTAATTTGATCAGCACCGAGTTCAAGGCTGATACCACGCAGATTGAAGCCTGCACCAAGGCCAAGTTCCGCTCTACGGCTGAGCTGCAAGAGTGTTTGCTGCCCAACCGCCGCGTAGAGGTGCTGCTAAGCGGTGTGCGCAAATAACGCCTCCGCAAGCTGTGCCAACACGGCATTCAAACGCATCTCTCGCAACTGCTAAAACCCGCCTTGCCCAAGGCGGGTTTTTTATTGTCAGCTGGTTTGTGCAAAGCCAGGGTGCAATGCAACGCGGCGCAAGAAAGTAGAATCTCACAACGTAATATCTTCTAAGGCCCAGACCCGCATGACCTCTATCGTACTTAAGCACGGCAGCGCCCAACTGGCCCTGCGCCCCGACATGGGGGGCAGCGTAGAAGGCCTGTGGCTAGGGGGCGTAGAGATCATGCGCTGTGTACCTGTGGGCAGCTTGCAAAGCGTCAAGCAAAGTGCCAGCTACCCTTTTGTGCCCTACTCCAACCGCATTGCCAACGCGCAGCTGCATTGGCAGGGCAAAGATTACCCGCTCAAGCCCAACTTTGCGCCTGAGCTGCATGCGATCCATGGTGTAGGCTGGCTACAACCGTGGGCCGTGCAGAAGGTGGAGGCCGACTTTGCCCAGTTCACACTGGTTCACACTGCCAACGCAGACTGGCCGTTTGCCTTTGACGCTTGGCAAACCTTCAAGCTCACAGGCAACACGCTGGAAATGGCCATGGGCATGACCAACCGGTCAGACCACATGGCACCCGCTGGCCTGGGCTGGCACCCGTATTTTGTTAAACGTGCGCAAAGCCAGCTTAGCTTTGAGGCCGCTGGCCGCTGGGAGATGGACGCGGCCAAGCTGCCCACCATATGGTCTGCCACCGGCGGACTGAATGTGAGCGGCACCACGCTGGACATTGACCACTGCTTTGACGGCTGGGCCGGTATTGTGCATTTGCGTGACGAATGCATGGACGTGCGCATCACTTCAGAGCTAAAACGCTTGGTGGTGTACACCACGCTGGCGCGCGACTCTATCGCCATCGAACCGGTAAGCCACGTGAACAATGCCATGAACCAAAGCAACGCCAGCGCGCTGGGCGTGCAGTTCTTGCAACCCGGCGCATTCTTCAGCGCGGCCATGGCCGTGCATATGCAAGCAGTTTAAAGCCACCACACGATGACAAACTTGGCCAAGCACCCCTGGACCACCTTGGTGGCCGAGCCCAGTCAACTGGCCGAATGCCCGTTTTGGCATCCGCAGGAGCAAACCCTGTACTGGGTAGACATTGCAGGCTGCCAGATCAAACGCGCCAATGTGTACATGGGCACGGTAGAAAGTTGGCCCATGCGGGTGGGCGGCAAACCCAGCGAGCCCGGCTGCATGGCCCCAGCCCGCAGCGGCGGTTTGGTCATAGCCCTGCGCGACCGCATTGTGCGCGCCCGTACCTGGGGCGGCGCGCTAGAAACCCTGCACATGTTTGCGCACGACCCCAGCACCACCCGCGCCAACGACGGCAAATGCGACAGCGCAGGCCGCTTTTGGGTCGGCACCATGTACGAGCCGCGCGACGCAAACAAAGCCGAACTGCTAAGTTTAGATGCACGTAACAACAGCAACAACCCCAGCAGCAACCCCAACCCCAATCCCAGTCCCAACGCAGCCAGCACCACCCAAGCGGCCATCACCGTAGAGCGCAAAGCCGGTGATGCCACGGTTGCCAACGGCCTGGCCTGGTCACCCGATGCACGCACACTTTACTGGGCCGACACACCGCAGCATGCAGTGTTTGCCTGGGACTATGACCTGGCCAGCAATGCCATGACCGGTCACCGCGTGTTCAAACAATTCCCCCCCAAGCCCGCAGGCTGGCAGCCCTTTGCCCCCCACAATGGCGGCTACTTAGGCCGGCCAGACGGGGCCAGCGTAGACGTGCAGGGCAACTATTGGGTGGCCATGTACGAGGGCCAGCGGGTACTGCAAATAGCACCTTCGGGCGAGATTGTGCGCGACATTCCCGCGCCAGTGCTGTGTACCACTATGGTCTGTTTTGGCGGCGACGACCTGCAAAGCCTCTACCTCACCAGCGCCCGCCATGGCCGCAGCAGCGCCGATCTGCTGGTGCAGCCTGAACTGGGCTGTGTATTTAGCATGCGGGTAGATGTGCCTGGGTTGCCGGTGCAGTATTTCGAGGACTGAGAGGTTTTTATACGTTTTAGGCCTGTAGCCCAAGGAAATACTGGATTATCAGCTATGGTATTCATAGTAAAATAATTTGCCCAATAGATTACCCTCACAACCAGATTGCAAAAAATTCACGCCGCATAGCCACCGCTGTAGCCCTAGCCCCGCTACTATCAGTGCATGGAAAAATCTCTGCAAAGTATCGTAGACCAAGTACGCACTGCCAGCGCCACGCGCAGCCTCTTGCGGATTCAAGGCGGTGGAACCAAAGACTTTCTGGCCGACGCACAAACCGACACACAAACCAACGCGCTACCCAATTTAAGCGCCAACACAGATCCTTCGCAGCTGCCCGGCGAAGTGTTGGACACCCGTTGGCATAGCGGCATCGTCAGCTACGAGCCTAGCGAGCTGGTGATTACTGCCAAAGCAGGCACGCCGCTGGCTGAGCTAGAGGCTGCGCTGGCTGCGCACGGCCAGTGCCTGCCGTTTGAGCCGCCCCGCTTTGCTGCAGCGCAGGCAGACGGCAACGCAACAGGCAAACATGGCGGCATGCTCGGTGGAACCGTGGGCGGCATGGTAGCCGCTGGCCTTAGCGGCCCTGCCCGTGCCAGTGTGGGGGCCCTGCGCGACTACGTGCTGGGTGTGCACATCGTCAATGGCAAGGCTGAGCATTTGGTTTTTGGCGGCCAGGTAATGAAAAACGTGGCCGGCTATGACATGTCGCGCCTGATTGCGGGCAGCTGGGGCATGTTGGGCGTGGTAACCGAGGTATCGCTGAAAGTGCTGCCCGTGGCACCTGCTGAAGCCACGCTGTGCTTTGAAATGCCCCAGGCCGATGCCTTGGCCCAGCTGAACCACTGGGGCGGCGAACCCCTGCCCTTGAACGCCAGCAGTTGGGTGGTGGACAGCGTGGGCGGTGTGCCCACACCCCTGCTGTTTGTGCGCCTGCGCGGAGCCGTGGCGGCCGTAGAGGCCGCCTGCAAGACCATGCTGGCGCAGCACCAAGGCACCCGCATAGACAACACCCAGGCTAGCGGCGACTGGCAGCGTAGCCGCGACCTGCAACTGCCGTTTTTCCATGCCCACAATACACCCTTTGCTGCGCCAGAGCGGACACCTGCGCCAGAGCGGACATCTGCGCAAGCACAGGAGGCCTGCCTGTGGCGCATCAGCGTGCCGCAAACCGCCCCGGTGCTAGACCTGCCCTGCGCAGCGGCGCCTGGCCAGTGGGTAGACTGGCACGGCGCGCAGCGTTGGCTGTGGGCACCGGCCAGTGCAGACGTGCAAATCCGCGCTGCAGCCCAGGCCGCAGGCGGCAGCGCCATGCTGTTCAGGGGCCGCGCGCCGCCAGGCAGCAGCCGCTTTGCGGCACTTAAAGCGCCGCTAGACCGCATTCACCGTCAGCTCAAAGCCGAGTTTGACCCCGCAGGCATTTTTAATCCCGGCCGCATGCCGTGGTTTGCCTGAAAAACAAGTCCCCCGAACGTAGCCCCCTGAATACAGTCAACCCCAAGTTAGCCCCGCATGCAAACCCAACTCAGCCCCGAATATGCAGGTACCGCCGATGGCCAAGAGGCTGAAGCCATTTTGCGCAAATGCGTGCACTGCGGTTTTTGCACCGCCACCTGCCCCACCTACCAGCTGCTGGGTGACGAGCTGGACGGCCCGCGCGGGCGCATTTACCTGATTAAGCAGGTGCTAGAAGGCGCCCAGCCCACCCGCAAAACCCAGCAGCACCTAGACCGCTGCCTCACCTGCCGCAATTGCGAAACCACCTGCCCTAGCGGCGTGCAGTACGGCCACTTGGTAGACATTGGCCGCAAACTGGTGGATGCCAAAGTAGCGCGCCCTGTGCAAGAAAAAGCCCTGCGCTGGGCCCTCAAAGAAGGCCTGCCATCGCCGCTGTTTAGCCCCGCTCTCAAGGTAGGCCAGGCCGTGCGCGGCCTGTTGCCTGCTGCGCTCAAAGCCAAAGTGCCCGCTCAACAAACCACCAAGCCCTGGCCCACTCGCCAGCACGCGCGCAAAGTGCTCATGCTGGCAGGCTGCGTGCAGCCCGCCATGCAGCCCAACATCAACACCGCTACGGCCCGCGTGCTGGACGCAGCCGGTGTGCAAACCGTGCTGGCCGCTGATGCAGGCTGCTGCGGCGCGGTGAAGTTTCACTTAAACGACCACGAAGGCGGCAAGCAGCACATGCGTGCCAACATCGATGCTTGGTGGCCATATGTGGCAGGGGACGCGGCGGCAAACCCAAGCCAAAATCAAACGCAAATAGAGGCTATCGTCATGAACGCCTCAGGCTGCGGCGTGATGGTCAAAGACTATGGCCATGTGCTGCGGGGCGACCCCGCCTACGCGGCCAAGGCCGCACGCATCAGCGCGCTTACCCAAGACCTCAGTGAGCTGCTGCCTATGCTGGTAGGGCAGCTGCAAGGTAAAGTGAGCGCCAGTGTAGGCGTGATGGCTTTTCATCCACCGTGCACGTTGCAGCATGGCCTTAAGCTTGTAGGCGGGGTTGAAAAACATTTGGCTGCGTTAGGCTTTGATGTGCAGCTGGCCAGTTGCGAGGCCCATTTGTGCTGCGGCTCAGCGGGCACGTATTCGGTGCTCAACCCCGGCATTGCAACCCAGTTGCGCGACCGCAAACTGGGCCATTTGCACAGCGACAGCTTGGGCCAGGCCCGCTTACCTGCGCAAATTATTTCGGCCAATGTAGGCTGCATCAGCCACCTGCAAAGCGGCACCACCAC
>JAYSRE010000067.1:0-1794 GCA_043721235.1 Polaromonas sp.
GCCGCCGGCCCTGGCAGGGGCCTTGGTTTAAAAAGTTTCCGAATACCACCCGGTTTATACGGGAGGCTGGAAATTACAGAAAGAATGTTGCACTAACAAATAAATCACCTCTGTCCATTGGAGAAAGCACTCTTTTTGCAAGCACCATAGCGCTGCACAATACACACACGCTTAGCCCAGACGAGGTACAACAACTAGACTCCTTAAGTGCAGACCAAGCCCTGCTCTATGCGCGCCAAGTCATTGAGCGTTTGGGCAAAACACTTCAATTCGAGCAGACCAAAAACGCCGCCTTGAACTGTGAGCTGGCGCGCTTAAAGCAGTGGCGCTTTGGCACTTCCAGTGAAAGCATGGATGCAGCGCAAAGCCAGCTATTTGAGGTCAAAGACCTCCAAGTGTTGGCCGCCGAGTCCAAGGCAGAGGACAACGCTGCAGATGCAGCCGGCACATTGGCAGCCTCACCCAGCCGTACACCAGGCCAAGCCAAACGCCAAGCCCTGCCCAGCGGCCTGCAGCGCATCGAGCACCACTACGAGATCACCCCCGCCGTGTGCAGCCACGGTCACAGCCTTGCGCGCATCGGCCAAGAGATCAGCGAGCAGCTGGACTGCGTGCCCGCCCAGTTCTTTGTGCACCGCCACATTCGCGGAAAATACAGCTGCGCTACCTGCCAAACTATCACGGCTGCCAGCATGCCGGCCCAGATCATCGACAAAGGCATCCCCGCCCCCGGCCTGTTGGCCCAGGTGATCATTGCCAAGCACGATGACCATTTGCCACTGTACCGCCAAGAGGAGATTTACCGCAGGTCGGGTGCTTTGATTGCCCGCTCCAGCATGGCCAGCTGGATTGGCCAGTGCGGGGTGCAGCTCCAACCGCTGGCGCAAGCCCTGCGCCAGTATGTGCTGGGCTGTGGGGTATTGCACGGGGACGAGACACCGGTCAAGCTACTCACCCCGGGCGCGGGCAAAACGCACCAAGCCTATGCCTGGGTCTGGCGTACCAGTGATTTGGAGACGCAAAGTGCACTAGAAAATGCCACAGCAAGTGCAAGCCAAAGCGCAGCGCTGCCTGCAGGCAGTGTAGCCCGCACCCAGCACGAGCACGAGCACGAGCACGAGCACGCCCAGCGTGGGCGGGCGGTGATTTATGATTTCTGTCTCAGTCGGGCGGGCGAACATGCGCGCAAAACATTGCAGGACTTTAGCGGTGTGCTAGTGACCGATGATTACTCGGGCTACAAGGCGTTGTACGCTGCGGGCAAGGTGATAGAGGCGGGCTGCTGGGCGCATGCGCGGCGCAAGTTCTTTGAGGCGCACAAGCTTAACAAAAGCCAGATTGCCAAAGAGGCTGTGGCGCGCATTGCACAACTGTACGAGCTGGAGCACCAAGTCCAGGCGATGGGTGGCGTGCAGCGGCTGCAGCTCAGGCAAGAGTGCAGCGCGCCGTTGCTGGCGGCGTTCAAGGCTTGGCTGCTGGAGCAGCGCACGCAACTGGTGAAAGCTGATGTGACGGCCAGAGCCATCGACTACACGCTGCGCCGTTGGCAGGCGTTGACGGTGCACTTGCAGGATGCGCGCATCCCGATTGACAACAATGCAGTGGAGAATGCGATTCGACCGATTGCGCTGGGGCGCAAGAACTGGTTGTTTGTGGGCAGTCAGCAAGCGGGTGAGCGCGCGGCCATCCTGATGAGTTGTTAGTGCAACATTCTTTCTGTAATTTCCAGCCTCCCGTATAAACCGGGTGGTATTCGGAAACTTTTTAAACCAAGGCCCCTGCCAGGGCCGGCGG
>JAYSRE010000068.1:0-12151 GCA_043721235.1 Polaromonas sp.
GGGCAAGGAGGTGGCGCTCGCACCGAAGTGGAGCGACGGCTGTATTTACCCGAGTGGGTTCAGCACGAGTTCTTCCACCACTTGTTTCGCAGCTGGCCCGAGCTCGGCCTCGAGAAAACCGATCACGATTGGTTTAGACGGGGCACCTGGCCTACAGATTTTGTGGGAACTCACGAGGAAGACTACTATTCCGAGTCTCTTCGCAAGCGCTTGTACACAGCAACCCCAAGCATCGCGCAGACGCTCCAACGAGCAAGTCGATAAGAACTGAAATCTTGAGTCTGCGGACAGCACCGCGCTTTTTAAAGTAGCCAGACCTGCACGGCCATGGCCTGTTCTAGTGTGACAATCAGGGGTATGACATTTCCCACCCCCCCTTCCTTCTCAGCGTTGTCTGTGAGCCAGCATCCGCGCGAATTTTTACTCTCTTTGTTTCAAGCGGCAGTGCAGCGCGCACTGCCGCTGCACAACACGGCGGCTTACTTGCCCAAGCCGCCGTCCCTTGAGAGTGGTGGACGCACTGTAGTTTTGGGCGCAGGCAAAGCTGCTGGCGCGATGGCGCAGGCGGTAGAGGCGCATTGGCCTGCCGACGCATCACTAGAAGGTTTGGTCGTTACGCGCTACCACCACACGCCGCCGCGCCCAGCAGGTTTAAAACAGCGCATTGAAGTGGTCGAAGCATCGCACCCTGTGCCCGACGCTGCGGGCCTGGCCGCAGCGCAGCGCATTATGGCCATGACGCAGGGGCTTACCAAGCACGACCTGGTGCTGTGCCTGATCTCGGGCGGTGGCTCGGCGCTGCTGACGCTGCCCGTGGATGGCCTGGCGTTTGCCGACAAACAGCGCATTAACCAAGACCTGCTTAACAGCGGTGCCAGCATTGGCGAGATGAACTGCGTGCGCAAGCACCTGAGCCAGATCAAAGGTGGCCGCCTAGCGGCAGCTTGTGCGCCTGCGCAAGTGGCGACGCTGACGATTAGCGATGTGCCCGGTGACGACCCCAGCGTGATCGCCAGCGGCCCCACCGTGCCCGATGTGACTACCTGCGCAGACGCACTGGCGATCTTGCAGCGCTATGGCATCAGCATTCCTGCAAATATCCGCAGCCAGCTAGAGCAGGGTGCGCTAGAGACTCCTAAGCCCGGCGCAGCCGCGTTTGCGCACAATGTGGTGCACATGACCGCCACGCCCCAGCAGTCGCTAGAAGCCGCCGCCGCCATGGCGCGCGCTGCCGGGCTGAACGCGTATATTTTGAGTGACGAAATTGAAGGCGAATCGCGCGAGGTAGGCAAGGTCCACGCCGCGCTAGCCCGCGCTGCTGCGCATGGCAAAGGCGCTTTTACCAAACCCTGCGTCATCCTAAGCGGCGGTGAAACGACTGTGACTGTGCGTCCGCGTAAATCCGATCAATTGGGAACGAAGGACGAATTGCAAGCAAATCGTCCGGGCCGAGGCGGCAGAGCAGGCGAGTTTTGCATGGGCTTAGCGCTCGCATTGCAAGGTGCAGAAGGTGTCTACGCCATCGCCGCAGACACCGATGGGATTGACGGTGTAGAAGACAACGCAGGCGCGTATGTGCTGCCCAACACCTTGCAGCGCGCTTTGCAAAAAGGCATGAAGGTCAGCGACTACTTGGACCGCAACGATGCCTACGGTTATTTCAGCGGTATTGACGATTTAGTGGTCACGGGGCCTACGCACACCAACGTGAATGACTTTAGAGTGCTCTTAATTTTATAGCTAACTATCTAACAAAAAATTGGGCAACAGGGCTAAATTGCCTTAAAAATAGCTGCAAGCATACTAATCCACCGGGAACGGCCCGTCCTCAAAAACCTCCGTATGGTAGCCTTTGCTGCCTATCGCCAGTGCCGTTGGACTGCGGTAGTCCACACCCTCGCGCAGGCACGCCAGCACGTGCGTAAAGTCGTAGTGCGGCTGCCAGCCTAGCTCAGCGCGAGCGCGCGCGTTCACATACACACGGTGAATGCCGCTGAACATCGACCAACCTCGGCCAGCATACAAAGCGGGGTAGTCAGCGAAGTAGCGTTCCAACACAGCAGGTGCATGGGTGCGCAGTTGCGCTAAGTCGCCGTGCGCAAACGGTGTGGTGGCGCTGATTATGTAGCGGGCAAAGTGGCCTTTCTCAGGGTCTGCTAGCAACTTGTCCATCGCCAGCACGTGCGCGTTAACAATATCTTCAATATCTGCGCGTCGGTACAGCAGTTCGTTAGCTTTGCTATTGCTGTCTTTAAAGGCGGTGCGCGTAGCACGATTGTCATCAGCCTCTGGGAAAAACCGCGATGTACGCAGCACAGTGCAGCCAAGTCCGTGCTTGTAGGCAAATAACTCGCACAAATTTTCTGCAGACAGCTTAGAAACGCCATAAATATTTTTAGGCAATGGGATAACGTCCTCGGTGATCCATGCCGCCGGTTCTTTGGCACTTGGGCTGAGCGCTCTGCCAAAGACACTGGTGGTACTGGTAAAGACAAAGGCACCTGCCTTGGCAAGCACGGCCTCTTCCAGCAAGTTCAATGTGCCGGTGATGTTGGTATCTACAAAATCCTGCTTGCTGTGCGTGGCTACATGCGGTTTGTGTAACGTGGCCGTGTGCAGTACTGCCTGCACGCCTGTCATGCAGTGATGCACTACGCTACGCTCTGCGACGGAGCCTACGACGTGGGTGTAAGGCGAAGCCGCAATGTCGACACCCAGCACTTCATGCCCTGCCGTTTGCAGCTTGCGCACCAAGGCCTCACCCAGGTGCCCTGCGCTACCAGTAACTAATATTCTCATGCTACCTTGTTACCTTGTTCCAATCGAGGTCAAATTTTAGTAAATATTTGCGCAGTCTGTCGGCATCGTTCACCACGCTGCGCTGCGCGCGCGAGACGTTAAACAGCTCGCGCCCCGCGTCGCTGATGGAGTTATGTTGGCGGCATACCGCTATGACAGCTTGCAGCTGCAGGCGGTCAAAATAATCTAGGGTGTCGGCTGCGCTGCCCATCACATCTTGCAAAGACACAGCCGCGCCATTGTGGTGTGTGTTGTCACCCTCCCACTGCCAGCGCAGCCGCGCAATCTCAGCGGCTACCAGTGCAGCGCCAATACGGGCGTTATCGCCTAGGGTGGCCAACCGGGTGATAGACGCGCTGAGGTCTCTAAAGTTGCCGCTCCAAATGGCCTCGCTTGATTGTGCAAAGCGCAGATAGTCACCGCGCGCCTCGGTGGTGAAGCGCACCTGTTTGCCCAAGTCTTGCGATGCGACAGCTAGCTGATGGTCTATATTGGGCTCAATGTCTTCGCGCCGCTGGGCCAAGCTAGGCAAGGTGTAAGTCCACAAGTTGATGCGCGCAAACAGGTCTTCTCTAAAGCGCCCAGCGGCCACTTCAGCGCGCAGGTCTTTGTTGGTACCTGCGATCAACTGAAAATCACTGGCTGCTTCTTTGTCTGCGCCTACAGGTAAAAACCGTTTGTCTTCAATTGCCTTGAGTAGCATGGCCTGCTCGTCTGGCCCCAGTTCACCAATCTCATCTAAGAACAGTACGCCTTTGTCGGCTGTGCGCAGCAGGCCAGGGCGATCAGCGGCTGCACCGGTGAACGAACCCTTCTTGTGACCAAACAGCGTAGAGCCCGCACCGTCGCCGCGCAAGGTGGCGCAGTTCACATCGACAAAATCACCCTCGATCTGATGCCGCGCTTTCTTTAGTTCAAAGATGCGCTTGGCCAGCATCGACTTGCCCGCACCCGTAGGCCCGGTCAGCAAAATAGGCGCTTTGCTGCGCACTGCTACGCGCTCAATCTCTTCAATCAGCGTGTTAAAACGGTCATTGCGCGTAGCGATGCCGCTTTTAAGGAACGACACCGCATCCTGCTGCGCCACATTGAGCCGCGTGTTGATCGCGTCGTAGCGCGACAAATCCAGGTCAATCAGCTCGTAGCTACCCTTTTTCGCGTCGCTGTCATCACGCTGTCGTCCACGCGGCGGGGCTGTTTGCAGCAGCACACCTGGAATAAACCGTGCCTCGACCAACAAAAACATGCAAATCTGCGCCACATGCGTGCCGGTAGTGATGTGCGCCCAGTATTCTTCGCGTTCAGTGTTAAACGCATAGCGCCCCACCCAGTCGTACAGCGCGCCGTACACCTCGCCAAAATCCCATGGGTTGGCCAGGCTCATCTCAACCAAGCGCACCTCAGTGGAGGGCGAGAGTTGCGCAATGTCCGCCTGCACCCGCTGTGCTAGCGCCACATTGCGTACATCGTGCATCAGCTCTAGCCGGTCAATTTGCAGCTCATCATGCTGCGCCAGCGACACCGTGGGCCGCCACTTCTCCCAGCGGGTGCTGGACAGGCCAGAGTCGAGTTGTGTGCCTAAAAAACCAATAACTACTTTGCGTTTCATTGGGCTAGTTTACTAGCTAGTTTTATAAAATTTAATAAATAAACAAAAATTTTTAAGTAATTAATTGCCAATAATCATAAAAATACTTAATTAAATCAAAGGCTTAAGATTTTATTTATTTATTTAATTTAATAAGTTGGCACGTTGCCTGCAATAACCCCTACGTCAACCACAAAATGTGGTCGCTTACAAGAAGGGGTTGCTAGGCAACTAGGCCCCACTGGTGCAAAGAGTGCAGGGTGCAAATCCCAGCAGTTTTTGTATGCCGCGATCAACGGATGTGTTTGGTATGGCATGTGGTCAAGGGGCGGGTCATCTGGCTCGCCCCGCTAGGTTCAATTCCTGGATGCCAACAAACTGTGTAGCTCAGTCTGGTAGAGCAACGTGCTCATCACACGTCTGTCGTGGGTTCGATTCCCACCGCAAGCGGGCGTAAAAAACCAGCTTTCTTTGGAAAAGTGAAAGAGTGTCGCATGTGGGTGGACCGTGAATTGGCAAGGCAGCTATCGCCAGATGGCCATCAAGTCACTTAGCTGAAAACCCACCAGCAGCAGTCGCTAGAGCAAAGGGCTCTGCGGTACGCGCAAAGTGGGCAACGCAGCAAGCGAGGTCGAAAGACACCCATCGCTGCAACCCACCAAGCCGTTACAAGCACCCTGAGCCCGTGGCTGTTGCTGCAGCGCCCTTGGTAAAGATGTAAGTTGTTAAGAAAAAAGGAAGAATAAAAATGTTAGGTTTTAATAAAATTACAGTTAAGAAAAACGAACGCGCAGTTTTATTGCGCAACGGCGATTTTGAGCGCTTGCTGCAGCCTGGCAAGCACTGGTTGTTCAGCGGCGTAGACAAGTTGCGCGTAGAAAGCTTTGCGCTAGAGCAGGCTGCATTTGTTCACGGTTTGGCCGATTACTTTATGGCCAAAGAGCCCGTGCTGGTGGCGCAAGAGTTTGTGAAAACGGCTTTAACTGATGCCCAGGTGGGCTTGCGTTATGACAACGGCGTACTGGCTGAAGTCTTGGCACCTGGTACCCGCAAGCTGTACTGGAAAGGCTTGAATGAGGTTCGCGTTGACGTGGTCGATATCAGCGCAAGCGAAAAGCTGCCTGCCGACTTGGTAGCCAAGCTGGGCCAGAACCAATTGCGACAGCGCCCAGTGGCAGGTTTGCAAGGTGTGCTGTTGGTGCAGGTGCCAGAGTTTCATGCAGGCGTGCTGACGGTAGACGGCCAAGTGCGTGAGCTGCTGAAAGCCGGGGCTTATGGTTTCTGGCGTTTTAACCGCCTGGTGCAGTTGGAGAGTGTGGACTTGCGTTCGCAAGCGCTAGAAGTCAGTGGCCAAGAAATTTTGACTAAAGACAAAGTAGGCCTGCGATTGAACTTGTCGGCCAACTGGCGCTTTGACGATGTACTCAAGGCTTATTCCCAAACGGGCAAGCCTGCGGAGTATGTGTACCGCGAGTTGCAGTTAGGCTTGCGTGTGGCGGTGGGAACCCGTACCTTGGACGAGTTGCTGGAAAACAAGTCAACCATCGACGATATCGTCAGCGAATATGCACGCGTGAAGTTAGTTAACGCTGGCATGAAGCTGGACAGCTTGGGAGTGAAAGACATCATCTTGCCTGGCGAGATGAAGACCATCTTGGCCCAAGTGGTGGAGGCAGAAAAGTCTGCCCAAGCCAACGTGATCCGCCGCCGTGAAGAGACTGCAGCCACGCGATCTTTGCTTAACACTGCCAAGTTGATGGAAGATAACCCCATTGCCTTGCGTATGAAAGAGCTAGAAACTTTGGAGCGCGTAGCCGAGCGTATTGACAAAATCTCTGTATTTGGAGGTTTAGACCAAGTGCTTAACGGGTTGGTCAAGCTGCGTTGAATTGCGTTAATTAATTGAAAATATCGAGAGTAGAAAATGAAAAACTATAACCAACATCAAGTCGCAGGCGGCGTGCCTGTAAAGATGTGGACGCAAGGTGTGCCTGTGGAGGCAGAGGCTTTGCAGCAGATTGGAAACGCAGCCAAATTGCCTATTGTGTTCAGGCACATTGCGGTGATGCCTGATGTGCACTACGGTATTGGTGCCACGATCGGCAGTGTGATTCCCACTATTAAAGCCATCATTCCCGCTGCGGTAGGGGTGGACATTGGCTGCGGGATGATTGCGTGCAAAACGTCTTTGAACGCACGCGACTTGCCTGATAGCCTGGCTGCGTTGCGCAGCGAGATAGAAAAGGCGGTGCCGCACGGCATGAGCCCCAAGCAGTTTCGCCGTGATGGCGCTAACCGCGACAAAGGTGCGTGGGAAACCCCGCCTACCGAAGCGGACGCTGCATGGGCGCAACTGGTGGACGAGTTTGACGCGATTTGCCTGGACTACCCGCGCCTGAAAACCACCAACAATTACCGCCACATGGGTACGCTGGGTGGAGGCAACCACTTTGTGGAGGTTTGCTTGGACGAAACTGGCGGTGTGTGGATCATGCTGCACAGCGGGTCGCGCGGGGTAGGCAACGCTATTGGTACGCACTTTATTGAGCTGGCCAGAAAAGATGCCGAGCTGCACGAGCGCAACTTGCCCGATAAGGACTTGGCCTATTTTGAAGAAGGTGCCCAGTATTTTGGCGACTATGTGCGCGGCGTAGGCTGGGCACAAAAGTTTGCGCGTTTAAACCGCGAAGTCATGATGCAGCGCGTGATCGGCGCGCTGCGCAAAGTGATTGCCAAGCCGTTTGAAACGCATCTGGAGGCGGTGAACTGCCACCACAACTATGTGCAAAAAGAAACGCACTTTGGGCAAGAGGTGTTTGTCACCCGTAAAGGCGCTGTTAGCGCCAAAGCAGGCGAACTAGGGATTATCCCCGGCAGCATGGGTGCCAAAAGCTTCATCGTGCGCGGCAAAGGCAATGTGGACAGCTTCATGAGCTGCAGCCACGGTGCAGGCCGCTCGATGAGCCGCACCAAAGCAAAAAAGCTGTTCACCATTGCCGACCAGATCAAAGCGACTGAAGGCGTGGAATGCCGTAAAGACGCCGACGTGATTGATGAAATTCCGATGGCGTACAAAGACATTGATGCCGTGATGCACGCGCAGCGTGATTTGGTCGAGGTGGTGTACATCTTGAAGCAGGTGGTGTGTGTGAAGGGATAAAGGAGTGTGAGATGAAAAGCGGCAAGCAGCGTAGAGAGGAAATCAAAGCCAAGCGTTTAGTGCGTTTGGCCAAATGTGTTGAAGCGGGCAAATACAGCCCGCTGGATGCCATCGGCTTTGGTGCTGTAGCTGCTGACCACACACGACTCGGGCCACATAACAGCTGCGATGCGCTTCCTGATTTTTATATGAACTGCGCATTTGTCTGTAAAGACTGCGGTTCGCAAGAGCTATGGACCGCTAAGCAACAGAAGTGGTGGTATGAAATTGCCAAAGGGCCTTTTGGCAGCCGCGCCGTGCGGTGCAAACCGTGTCGCGTGATCGAGCGTGCCAGAGCAGACGAAGCCAGGCGCGTAAGCCTAGAGGGCATGCAGCGAAAATTAGCTTCACAGAAATTGAAAGCATAAAAATGATTGAACTCGACGGCTCACTTGGCGAAGGCGGTGGGCAAATACTGCGTACTGCGCTTGCGCTGAGCTTGATTACGGGCAAGGCTTTTCGCATCGACAACATCCGCGCTAAGCGACCCAAACCGGGGCTGATGCGTCAGCACTTGGCTTGTGTGCAGGCTGCGGTGGCGGTGGGTGGCGGGGCGCAAAAGACGCAGGCTTTGAACAAAGTCGGCGATGCCGTGCAAATTGGCGAAACATCGCTGACTTTCACACCGGGCAAGATTTGCGTTGGTGATTATGAGTTTGCCATTGGCACTGCAGGCAGCTGCATGCTGGTGTTGCAAACTGTGCTGTGGCCGCTGGTAATGGCCAATGGCGTGTCTACGCTTGTTCTGCGCGGCGGAACGCACAATCCTATGGCACCGTCGTTTTCGTTTTTGAGCCATGTCTTTTTAAACCAAGTGTCGCCCTGCTTCTGCGACGCGGGCAGCGTACTGTTTGAAACCGAGCTGCGCCGCCACGGGTTCTACCCCGCCGGTGGTGGTGAGGTGCAGGTGCGTGTGCGTTCGCCTATAGCTGGCATCAGGCCGATGCACATCATGCAACGTGGTGCGCTGCGCAACGCGTATGCCGAGAGCCTGCATGCAGGAGTGCCCAAAGGCGTGGCCCAGCGCGAGCTAGTGGTGCTGCAAAACGCGCTGGGTTGGAAGGATGACCAAATGCACAACCGAGCCTTGCGTGCCAACGAAGGACCGGGTAACGCGCTGATGGCGACGCTGGAGTACGAGCACATTACCGAGCAGTTTGCAGCTTATGGCGAGCGTGGTGTAAGCGCCGAACAGGTAGCGCGCAGTGTGCTGCAAGAAGTGCGGGCATACCAAAAGTCGAACGCACCCGTGGGGCCGTACTTGGCCGACCAGTTGATGATTCCGATGGCTTTGGCAGCGGTGTATGGCGAAAAATCGGCAAGCACTGGTGAATACTGGGCTACTGAGCTGACACAGCATGCGCAGACCAACGCGAAGGTGATTGCAGAGTTTTTGCCAGTGAAGTTTGTCTTGCAGCCGCTGGAGGATGGGGTTGTAGTGCGATGTGGGCTTTGACCTATTAACTACTAAATTCATAGCATACTATCTAGAATTTCCTTGGGCGATAGGCCTTTTTTGTTTGAAATTCTTGGTTTTTGGGTTTTTTGAGGCCTTTGAAGATGGTTATTCCAGCTTGTGTACGTTTGCGCCGCTTGGGTGTGGCCTTGTTGCAAAATATTGCGAAATCACGCGCAGGTAGCGTAAGTATTTGCCCGTTGGGAAGTACGACGCGCCTTTCTCCAGATTTTCATTAAGACCACACCCAATATTGCCGCGGGCTGCCAAACCACTTAACTATTAAATTAATAGCGTACTCTTCAACATTTCCTTGGGCGATAGGTACAAAACGCTCATAAATGCAATTTCAATCAATGTGCTCAACCATGGCCCGAATGTCTGCGGGTACGGCCACCGCTTTGATGCCGTTTTTACCGTCTTCCCGTCGCGTCGCAAAAATGCGTGTCTCGTCGCACTCCATGATGGTGTCTTCTTCGCCATCAGGCCGCAGGCGTACCAAACTGTAGTGCTGTACGAAGCTTTTTTCGCGCCACTGCGTGATGCTGCAGCGCACATGCAGGGTGTCGCCATAGCTGGCCGTTTTAAGAAAGCGGCTGGTGGTTTCTACCAAAGGTGTGCCCAGCACCCCGGTGGCTTTTTCCAGTTCGGCCCAGCGGGGCACGCCGCATTGGGTAAAAAAGTGGCGCGAGGCTGCGTCAGTCCATTTAAAAAAGTTGGGAAACCAGACAATACCTGCTGGGTCGCAGTCACCAAACTCTACGCGCAATGTATAAGTAATTATTTTCATGCCACTACTGTAGCGCACACGGCATAGGCTTAGGGTTTGGTGGGTGGCGTGGTGGGTGGTGCGAGTAAAAAGTTGTCGTTGGCAGGTTCTGCCAACGCTATTGCATGGTCGTCAGCATCGTCTTTCAGGCCCACGCCAGACAGTTGGCGTAGCCTGGACTGAGTGAGCAGCTGGTGCAGTTTGCGGGCGGCTGCGTCGATGGCCAAACCTGCGGGCCGCACATTGGAAATGCAGTTGCGGCTGGCATCGGTAAGCCCTGGCCTGGGTGCCCAGGTGATGTAGATGCCCAAGCTGTCGGGCGAGCTGAGGCCGGGCCGCTCACCAATCAGCACCACCACTAGGTTGGCCCGCAAAGCGTGCCCGACCTCGTCGCCAATGGCCACGCGGCCCAGCGCTACCACTGCAACGGGGGCTATGGTCCAAGCTTGGGTATCGCTGCGCAGCAGTGCCAACATGCTTTGCAGCAGCGGCACTGCGTTGTGGTGCACGGCCAGAGCAGATAAACCGTCTGCCACCACAAAGGCAATGTCGTAGGGCTTGGCCTGTGCCTGCTGCAGCGGTTGCGTTTGCTGTGTTTGCCGTTGGGCCAGCGCTGCGCCAGAATCTGCATTTAAGCGGCGGCCTAGGTCGGGGCGCTGCAGGTAGCTGGCGCGGTCGGCTGCTGCGCTGTGCAGCACCACGCTGGGCAGGCCCAGGGTGTTGATGCTGCTTGCCACGCCCAGCGCGTCAAAGGGCAGGTGCACGGCATCGCGGGCCTGCGCGTGCGCTAGCGCAAAGGCCAGGTGCGCTTGGGTAGGCAGGCTGTGCCCGGCGCGGCCCAGGGCGATGCGCGCGTCTGTAAAGCGGCGCAGGCTGGTCCATGCCTGAGGGGTAACCCAGGGCTGCTGGGGCACAGCGTGCGCATTGGGTTTAACGGGCTCAATGGGCTCAATAGACTCAGTGGGCATGGCTTAAACGTTCAATCACGCTGGCAAAAGGTGCTGGCAACTGTGGGGCCAAGCGTGACGCGGTGCCCGGTGCAAACACGCCCATTTTTTGCAGCCAGGCTTCAAACTCAGGCGCTGCGCGCAGGCCCAGCACCTCGCGCATCACCAGCGCGTCGTGGAACGATGTGCTTTGGTAGTTCAGCATAATGTCGTCCGAGCCGGGTATGCCCATGATGAAGTTGCAGCCTGCGGTGCACAGCAGGGTCAGCAGTGCGTCTATGTCGTCGCCGTCAGCTTGGGCGTGGTTGGTGTAGCACACGTCGCAGCCCATCGGCAAGCCTAGCAGCTTGCCGCAAAAATGGTCTTCTAAGCCTGCGCGAATAATCTGTTTGCCGTCAAACAAATACTCCGGCCCAATAAAGCCCACCACGGTGTTTACCAACAAGGGCTTGAAGTGCCGCGCCACAGCGTAGGCCCGCGCCTCGATGGTTTGCTGGTCGCAGCCGTGGTGCCCACCGGCAGACAAAGCGCTGCCTTGGCCAGTTTCAAAGTACATCACGTGCTCGCCGCGCTGGCCGTCTTCAAACACACTGCCGCGCTGCAGCGACAAAGCCGCCGCGTGCGCCTCGCCCAGCAGCGCCAGGCTGATGCCAAAGCTGGTGTTGGTTGCCTGTGTTCCGCCGATAGACTGGAACACCAAATCAACCGGTGCACCTTTGTCAATCGCTTGCAGAGTGTTGGTGACGTGCGTAAGAATGCACGACTGCGTGGGGATGGCGTAGTGGCCAATCACATCGTCCAGCATCTTGAGCAGGCGCACCACCTGGGCTACGTTGTCGGTAGCGGGGTTAATGCCAATCACTGCGTCGCCGCTGCCGTGCAGCAAGCCGTCCAGCAGGCTGGCGGCAATGCCTGCGCTGCTGTCGGTTGGGTGGTTGGGTTGCAAGCGGGTGGCCAGGCGGCCTGGTAGGCCAATGGTGCCGCGAAAGCGGCTTACTACGTTGCATTTGCGGGCAATTAACACCAAGTCTTGCACGCGGCACAGCTTGCTTACCGCAGCCACCATTTCGGGCGTAAGGCCGGGTGCCAGCGCTGCCAGCGCGGTGCTGTTGGCATTGTCTCCTAGCAACCAGTTGCGAAAGTCACCTACCGTAAGGTGGCTTACCGGCACAAAGGCCCTGGCGCTGTGGCTGTCAATGATCAGCCGGGTAACTTCGTCTGTTTCATAGGGCACCACGGCTTCTGATAAAAACGTGGCCAGCGGCAGCTCGGCCAGTGCCATTTGCGCCGCAATGCGCTCTTGCGCGTTGGCAGCCGCTACGCCTGCCAAGTGGTCACCCGAGCGCTCTGGGCTGGCACGCGCCAGCAGCATGCGCAGGCTGTCAAACGCATA
>JAYSRE010000069.1:0-12134 GCA_043721235.1 Polaromonas sp.
TTATTTATCCGCACAAGGTTTTATCTCCGATCGGGGAATATGGCTTGCGCTGGCATGCCAAATCGATTGAAAAACACCGATCGGAGTTTTTAACTGGCGCTGGACTGTTGTGTGACCAGTTCAAAGGCGCTACTGTTACGTCCTACCAAGGCAAGCTCTCACCCTTGTAGTCATAAAACCCACCCGTTTGCGCTGGCAGCAGCGCATGCACTACCTGCAGAATCTCTGCAGCCGCCACATCAGCTGCCCGCACGTTCAGCCCGGTTTTGCTAAACGGGTCGCTAAGGGCAGTGGCAACAGTACCGGGGTGCATGGCGATGCAGACTGACAGTTTGCTGCGCCGGGTCATCTCTATCGACGCGGTTTTGACGATTTGGTTGAGCGCAGCTTTGCTGGCGCGGTAACCGTACCAGCCGCCCAAGGCGTTGTCGCCTATGCTGCCAACTTTGGCCGAAAGGGTGGCCATGCGGGTTACGCGGTCGCGCGCCAGCAGCTGGGCAAAATGTTTAAACACCAGCGCTGGGCCAATGGCGTTGACCAGCATTACCCGTTGCAGGTACGCAGCGTCTAGCTGCGACCACGTGCGCTCAGGGCCCACGCCATCTGCATGTAAAAAACCTGTGGCAACAATAATGGTGCGCAGCGGGGCAGCAGCACACTGCGCGGCCACCCACTGGGCACTGGCGGCCAGCGTGGCTTCGTCGGCATAGTCTAGCGCGGGGGTAGAGCTGCGGCCAAGGGCTAGCACCTGGGTGTAGCTGGTGTCTAGCTGCAGGGCACGCACCAGTGCTGCGCCCAGGCCGCCTGCAGCGCCCATCACTAGGGCCGTGCTGGCGGTAACAGAAGTCATAGGTAAATGTGTATAGGGTAAATCCATGCCGCATTATCGCCACGTCACCAAACTTTGTTATGATTTTCTATGCAAACACTTCAAACCATAGAACCCACCTTCATCGCACCCGCGCAGTTTACCGACCCTGCACTGGCATTGGCGCAAGTACAGCGCCTCTACGACAACAGCTTAGCCCACCTGCGCACCAGCCTGCAGGCTTTTGTAGACGGCACACTTAAAGCGGGCAAAGTGCGCGCCTGCTACCCGTTTGTGCGCCTGCGCACCCACAGCGTGGCCCGCGCGGCCACGGCCGACAAACGCCGCAGTTACGGCTTTGTGCAAGGCCCTGGGGTGTACGAGACCACCATCACCCGGCCCGACCTGTTTGCCAGCTATTTGCACAACCAGTTTGCCCTGCTGCTGCGCAACCACGGCGGCTCGCTGGAGGTAGGCACCAGCACCCAGCCCATACCGGTGCACTTTTCGTTTGCCGAGCACGACCATGTAGAAGGCAGCATGGCCCCAGACCGGCGGGCCCTGATGCGCGATGTGTTTGACCTGCCCGACCTGTCGGCCATGACCGACGACATCGCCAACGGCACCTTTGAGGCAGGCCCTGGCCAGCCGCAGCCGCTGGGCTTGTTTACCGCCCCGCGCACCGACTATTCGCTGCACCGCCTGCGCCACTACACCGGCACCGCCACCGAGCATTTTCAAAACTACGTGCTGTTTACCAACTACCAGTTCTACATTGACGAGTTCGTCAAACTGGGCCGCGAGGCCATGAAAGACCCCACCAGCGAGTACATCGCCTTTGTCGAGCCTGGCAACGTGGTGACACGCCGCGCAGGCTTGCCACCCGAAGACGCAGACGCGCTGGGCAAAGAGCCGCCGCGCCTGCCGCAAATGCCCGCCTACCACCTGATGCGCGCCGACCACAGCGGCGTAACCATGGTCAACATTGGCGTGGGCCCGGCCAATGCCAAAAACATCACCGACCACATTGCCGTGCTGCGCCCGCATGTGTGGCTGATGCTGGGCCACTGCGCGGGCCTGCGCAACAGCCAAGCGCTGGGGGACTACGTGCTAGCCCACGCCTATGTGCGCGACGACCATGTGCTAGACGACGACCTGCCGCTGTGGGTGCCCATCCCCGCGCTGGCCGAGGTGCAAACGGCCATGCAGCAAGCAGTGGCCGAAGTTACCCAGCTGCCCAGCAGCGATTTGAAAAAAATCATGCGCACCGGCACTGTGGCCAGCACCGACAACCGCAACTGGGAGCTACTGCCCACCAACTACCTAAGCCGACGCTTCAACCAAAGCCGCGCGATAGCGCTGGACATGGAAAGCGCCACCATTGCCGCCAACGGCTTTAGGTTTCGCGTGCCCTACGGCACCCTGCTGTGCGTTAGCGACAAGCCTTTGCACGGCGAAATTAAGCTACCCGGCATGGCCAACCAGTTTTACCGCGACCGGGTAGACCAGCATTTGCGCATCGGCATGCGGGCGCTGGAGTTTTTGCGCGCCGAGGGCACCGAGAAGCTGCACAGCCGCAAATTGCGCAGTTTTGCAGAGGTAGCGTTTCAATAAGCATACTATTAAAATAGTAGCTAACTATTGAGCATTTCCTTGGGCGATAGCCACTTTTTATATAAATTCAGTGAAACACTGCAGCCCGCAGCGCGGCAATGTCCAGCACCCGCAGCCCACCGTACTCTAGCCGCACCAGGTTGCGCGCTTGCAAAATACGCAGGGCTTCGTTCACGCGCTGGCGCGACAGGCCCACCAGATAGGCAAGCTCTTGCTGGGTAATGCGCAGTACGTCGCCGCCCAGCGGGTACAGCACCGGGTTAAACAGCGATGCTATGCCAGAGGCTACACGGGCATCGGGGTTGGGCAGGCGGTCGCTTTGCCTGGCCGCAATAAACTGGCCCAGACGCTCGTTAAGCTGGTTCATCACGTAGCGGTTAAAGGCAATGCTGTGGTCTAGCAGCCAGTGGAAGGTTTCTACCGGAATACCGGCTATCACACTGGGGCGCAGGGCCTGGATGTTGTAGCGGTAATTCTCTTGCTTTAACACCGTGCCTTCACCAAACCAGCCGCCGGGCGGCACGCCTATCAGGGTGATGTTGCGGCCATCCGCCGTCTCGTTGCCCATCTTGAGCAGACCGTCAATCAAACCAAACCAGTAGGTAACTGGCTTGCCTACACGGCACACATAGTCGCCGCTGCTGGCATCGCCCACTTGCAGTGCGGCGCAGGCACGCAAGTGCTCTTGCGCGCTCAGCAGGCTTAGCCAGGGAATAGCCTGCAGCTCAACCGCCGTGGGCGAACGGCGGCGCTGGTGCAAACTGATTTCAACCGGGGCATGTTTGGTCATAGAAAGTCCATCTTAGACGTTGGGACGACAAAAACTAGGGTATGTACTCCTTAGGGCAAACCCAAAAATGTCGTCCAACAGACATCATAACGTCAAAGTAAAGCATACAGTGCAATCAAGACGCGCATTAACCCAGCAGACTATTTACCCACACCCCGACGCTATGCTCACTTTTCCACAGCACCTTTTGCAGCATGCGCAAGCCCGTGGGGCCGCACCCGCCATGCGCGAGAAGGAATACGGCATTTGGCAAACCACCAGCTGGAAGCAGCTGGCCGCCATGGTGCAGCACATGGCCTGCGGCCTGCACAGTGCCGGTTTGCAGCGCGGTGAACATGTGGTGGTGGTAGGGGCCAACCGCCCCCGCCTGTACGCCACCATGCTGGCCGCGCAGTCGCTAGGGGCTATACCTGTGCCGCTGTACCAAGACGCAGCGGCGGCTGAAGTGGTGTTCCCCATCAACAACGCCGAAGTACGCTTTTGCGTAGTAGAAGACCAAGAGCAGGTCGACAAAATGCTGGAAGTGCGCGCCCAATGCCCCCAGCTGACCCACCTGTTCTACGACAACCCACGCGGCCTGCGCAACTACAACGAATCCGGTTTGCAAGCCATCGACACCTTGCTGCAAACCGGCGCTGCGTTTGACGCTGCCAACCCTGGCTTTTATGCCGCCGCTGTGGCCAAAGTGCAGCCTGGCGACGTAGCCGCCATGTTTTTTACCAGCGGCACCACCGGCAACCCCAAAGGCGTAGTGCACACGCACGACACCTTGCTTAACCGCGCCATCGCAGGTGCCAAATTTGACAAGCTCACCAGCGCTGAGGAAGTGCTAGCCTACATGCCGCTGGCGTGGATTGGGCAAAACATATTCAGCTACGCACAGTGGCTGGCCTGTGGCTACGTGGTCAACTGCCCCGAGAACGCGGCCACGGCCACCATCGACCTGAAAGAAGTCGGCCCCACCTACTACTTTGCCCCACCGCGCGTATTTGAAGGCTTGCTGACCAGTGTGATGATTCGCATGGAAGACGCAGGCGGTATCAAACGCAAAATGTTCAGCACTTTTATGGACATTGCCAAACGCGTAGGCCCCGCCAAGATGGACGGCCACAGCGTGGGCTGGGTCGATTCGGCCCTGTACGCGCTGGGTAACCTGTGCGTGTACGGCCCGCTGCGCAACAACCTGGGCTTTAGCCGGGTGCGCGTGGCCTACACCGCGGGCGAAGCCATTGGGCCAGATTTGTTTACCTTTTACCGCTCCATCGGCGTTAACTTAAAGCAGCTGTACGGCTCCACAGAAACCGCCGTGTTTGTTTGCCTGCAGCCCGACAATGCCGCCCGCGCCGACACGGTGGGCATACCGATAGAAGGCGTAGAAATCAAACTGGCCGACAACGGCGAGATCTTGGTCAAAAGCCCCGGCCTGCTCAAGGAATACTACAAAAACCCCGAAGCTACTGCCGAGGTAAAAACCTCAGACGGCTGGTACCGCACCAGCGACGCAGGCTTTATCGACGCGCAAGGGCATTTGAAAATTATTGACCGCGTCAAAGACGTGGGCCGCATTGCTGGGGGCGCGAATGATGGCGCGATGTTTGCGCCCAAGTATGTCGAGAACAAACTCAAGTTCTTCCCGCACATCAAAGAAGCTGTGGCCTATGGCGATGGCCGCAACCAGGTGGCCGTGATGTTAAATATCGACTTTGACGCGGTAGGCAACTGGGCCGAGCGCCGCAACCTGCCCTATGCAGGCTACACCGACCTGGCGCAAAAACCCGAGGTCTACCAGCTGATCAAAGAATGTGTGGAGTCGGTCAATGCCGATTTAAGCCGCGATACTCTGCTAGCAGGCAGCCAGATCAGCCGCTTCCTCGTTTTGCACAAAGAGCTGGACGCAGACGACGGCGAATTGACCCGCACCAATAAAGTCCGTCGAGGCTTTATCGCTGAGAAATACCAGCCCTTGATTGATGGTCTGTACAGCGGCGCAACGTCGCAGTTTATTGAAACGGTAGTCAAGTTTGAAGACGGCCGTAGCGGGTCAGTGTCAGCCACTTTAAAGATCGCTGACAGCAAGACATTCGCGCCGATAAAGGTGGCGGCATGAACTGCGTTTTTAATGTCGAATTCGGACTTCCGGACGCGAAGGACGC
This sequence comes from Polaromonas sp., assembly GCA_043721235.1. GTDB lineage: Bacteria > Pseudomonadota > Gammaproteobacteria > Burkholderiales > Burkholderiaceae_C > JAAFIP01. The sequence continues at coordinate 5,366 of JAYSRE010000069.1, forward strand.
TAAGGTTGCGCGAAGGACGCTAAAAAATACCAAAATTAAAAGCACAATAAATTTCATGCCGGACATAACTCTTAATTCAAAAAGTATTTTTATTTTATTTTTGAATTTTTTTGGTTTTCTTTTGCGTCCTTCGCGCAACCTTAGCGCACTTCGCGTCCGGAAATTCTCCCCCTCTTCACTCAGCGCAGCGAGCACGTTATGAGCAAAAAGATAGGTGACGTGATTCTTGACGTCAAAAATATATTCCTGCGCTTCGGTGGTGTCAAAGCCCTCACCGACATTAGCTTTAACGTGCGCGAGCATGAGATTCGGGCCATCATTGGGCCTAACGGTGCAGGCAAGTCGTCGATGCTTAACTGCATTAACGGGGTCTACCAGCCGCAAGAAGGCAGCATTACCTACAAAGGCCAAACCTTCAAGCACATGAACAGCCACGCAGTGGCCAGCATGGGGGTGGCGCGCACGTTCCAAAACCTGGCTTTGTTCAAAGGCATGAGCGTGCTGGACAACATCATGTCGGGCCGCAACCTGAAAATTAAAAGCAATATTTTGCTGCAAGCCCTGCGCATAGGCCCCGCAGAGCGCGAAGAAATAAAGCACCGTGAATATGTAGAAACCATCATTGATTTTTTAGAAATTCAGCCCTACCGCAAAACCCCTGTGGGCCAGTTGCCCTACGGTTTGCAAAAACGGGTAGACCTGGCCCGCGCGCTGGCCATGGAGCCGCAGGTGCTGCTGCTAGACGAGCCGATGGCCGGCATGAACCTGGAAGAAAAACAGGACATGTGCCGCTTTGTGCTGGACGTGAACGACGAGTTTGGCACCACTGTGGTGTTGATCGAGCACGACATGGGTGTAGTGATGGACATTTCTGACCGCGTGGTGGTACTGGACTACGGCAAGATCATTGGCGACGGCACACCGCAAGAGGTGCGCAGCAACCCAGAAGTCATCAAAGCCTACCTTGGCACATCACACTAGACGCACCAGAGGAATAGCAAGATGGGATTTTTCTTAGAGACACTTTTGGGCGGCCTGATGGCGGGCATGCTGTATTCGCTGGTTGCTTTAGGTTTTGTGCTGATTTTCAAAGCCTCTGGCGTATTTAACTTTGCCCAGGGCGCTATGGTACTGTTTGCCGCATTGGCCATGGCGCGCTTTGCCGAATGGATTCCGCAGTGGACAGGCATCGACAATAAAATTGTCGCCAACATTGCCGCATTTGCGATTGCTGCAGTCATCATGTTCATCGTGGCATGGCTGATTGAGCGCTTGGTGCTGCGCCACTTGGTTAACCAAGAGGGTGCAACGCTGTTGATGGCCACCTTGGGTATCAGCTACTTTTTGGATGGTCTAGGCCAAACCATATTTGGCAGCAACATTTACAAGATTGACATAGGCATGCCCAAAGAGCCCATCATGGCGCTGGAAAGCATGTTCCCTGGTGGTATTTTGATTAACAAGGAAGACTTGATCGCCGCCGTGATTGCTGCTGCATTGGTAGCCATGCTCACACTGTTCTTCCAAAAAACCTCTACTGGCCGCGCCCTGCGCGCGGTGGCCGATGACCACCAAGCAGCGCAGTCGATTGGCATTCCACTGAACCGCATTTGGGTCATCGTATGGTGCGTAGCGGGTGTGGTGGCCTTGGTGGCCGGCATGATTTGGGGCAGCAAACTGGGTGTGCAATTTTCGCTGGCTACCGTGGCGCTGCGCGCACTGCCCGTGGTGATTTTGGGTGGTCTCACCTCGGTACCGGGTGCCATCATCGGCGGCTTGATTATCGGTGTAGGCGAAAAATTGTCTGAGGTGTACCTCGGCCCTATGGTAGGCGGCGGTATTGAGATCTGGTTTGCCTATGTGTTGGCGCTGGTGTTCCTGCTCTTCAGACCGCAGGGTTTGTTTGGCGAAAAGATCATCGATCGCGTATGAAATACGCGATCGATGATCTTTCAGTGGAGACTAACTTGCATCGCAAGTTAAGCGAAGCGGGTCGTAACTAAAAGATTATTGAGAAAAATTATGTTTTACCGCGAAAACGGCCAATTTAAAACCAGTTACCGCACTGACCAGCAGATCTTTCCCATCACGCAAGACCGCGTTGCCATGGGTTTGATTTTGGCCGTCGCATTTATCTTGGTGCCCATGCTGGCAACCGAGTATATTTTCAAAGCCATTTTCATTCCGTTTTTAATCCTCTCGCTGGCCGCTATTGGCGTGAACATCTTGGTCGGCTACTGCGGGCAAATTTCACTGGGCTCGGGTGCGTTCATGGCAGTGGGTGCTTATGCGGCGTACAACACCTTTGTGCGGATTGAAGGCATGCCGGTGATTGTGGCGCTGCTCACAGGCGGGGTTTTTGCCACGTTGGTGGGCATCTTCTTTGGCATCCCCAGCTTGCGGGTGCGTGGGCTGTACTTGGCCATTGCCACGCTGGCTGCGCAGTTCTTTTGCGACTGGGCTTTTTTGCGCATCAAATGGTTTACCAACAACACCGCTTCAGGCTCGGTGTCGGTGTCCAACATGGAAGTGTTTGGAATTTCTATCAACACGCCGCTTGAGAAATACCTTTTCTGCTTGGGCTTTTTAGTGGTCTTTGCCGTGCTGGCCAAAAACCTGGTACGCGGCGCGATAGGCCGTGAATGGATGGCCATTCGCGACATGGACGTGGCCGCAGCAGTCATTGGCATTCGCCCGATGTATGCCAAGCTGTCGGCCTTTGCAGTCAGCAGCTTCATCATTGGCGTGGCCGGTGGCTTGTGGTGCTTTGTGCACCTAGGCTCCTGGGAGCCAGCGGCCTTCTCGGTCGACCGCTCGTTTCAGCTGTTGTTCATGGTGATTATTGGTGGCATGGGCTCAATCATGGGTAGCTTTTTTGGTGCTGCTTTTATCATAGTGTTGCCGATTTTCTTGAACCAATTTTTACCTTTTCTGGGCTCTATTTTTGGAGTCAACATCTCTACCGCTGCGGTGTCACACACCGAGTTCATGGTGTTTGGCGCGTTGATCGTGTGGTTTTTAATTGTTGAGCCGCATGGCTTGGCCAAGCTGTGGAGTGTGGCCAAGCAAAAGCTGCGTATTTGGCCCTTCCCGCACTGAGCGGTGTGGCAACTTTCGGTGTGAGGTATTGCAGTGTTTGTGCTAGTAAACACTGACATCAAAGATAAGTGATCTAGCGTTGTGAGTTTGTATTTTGTGTGTTTTAACTTTTATTGGAGCGAGACTATGAAACTTCGTCAATTAGCTTTAGCCACCACTGTGCTGGCTGCCGGCCTGGCCTCGGTGGCCACCAACGCTTTGGCTCAGGCCAAAGAACAGTTTTTTCCGGTGTTGGTGTACCGCACAGGTGCGTATGCGCCTAACGGCGTGCCATTTGCCAACGGTTATGTCGATTACCTCAAGCTGGTGAACGCCAAAGGCGGTATCAACGGTGTGAAAGTAAGCTTTGAAGAGTGCGAAACCGGCTACGCCACCGACCGCGGTGTAGAGTGCTACGAACGCCTGAAGGGCAAAAACGGCGGCGCTACGGTGTTCCAGCCTCTGTCTACTGGCATTACCTTTGCGCTGACCGAAAAAGCCCCGGCTGACAAAATCCCACTGATTACCGCAGGCTATGGCCGCAGCGAATCGGCTGATGGCGGCGTGTTCAAGTGGAACTTCCCGCTGGCTGGCACCTACTGGGTAGCCGCTGACACTTTAATTCAGCACATTGCCAAAAAAGAAGGTGGCTTTGACAAGCTCAAAGGCAAAAAAATCACTTTGATCTACCACGATTCACCGTTTGGCAAAGAGCCTATTCCTTTGCTGCAAGAGCGTGCCAAAATGCACGGCTTTGACCTGAGTCTGCTGCCTGTCACCCACCCTGGTGTGGAGCAAAAAGCCACGTGGCTGCAAATTCGCCAAAACAAGCCAGACTACGTGCTTAACTGGGGCTGGGGTGTGATGAACTCTACCGCACTCAAAGAAGCGCAAGCCACTGGCTACCCACGCGACAAAATGTACGGCGTGTGGTGGGCAGGTGCTGAGCCGGATGTGAAAGACGTGGGCGAAGGTGCCAAGGGCTACAACGCCGTGATGATGCAACACGGCGCTGAACAATCAGCCGCCGTAGCCAAAGAAACGCTGGACAAAGTGCACGCCAAAGGCCAGGGCACGGGCCCTAAAGACGAAGTAGGCCAAGTGCTGTACATGCGCGGCATGATGAGCGCGATGTTTGCGGTAGAAGGCGTGCGCGCTGCCCAAGACCGCTTTGGCAAAGGCAAAGTCATGACGGGCGAGCAAGCGCGTTGGGGCTACGAAAACCTGAACCTGACCCAAGCCAAACTGGATGCACTGGGCTTTAAAGGCGTGATGCGCCCACTGTCCACCAGCTGCAAAGACCATATGGGCGCAGCCTGGGCTCGCGTGCACACCTGGGACGGTGCCAAGTTCAACTGGACCTCTGACTGGCTGCAAGGCGATGAGCAGATCATCAACCCGATGGTCAAGGCCGCTGCTGACAAGTACGCCGCTGAGAAGAAGCTGACCCGACGTGATGGCGCTGATTGCCAGTCTTAATTTAGTAAGAACTTAAACCCTAGCGGCTCGCAAGAGCTGCTAGTTCAAAGTACATCGCCCAAGTTGTATTTTGAACTAGCAAAGAGCACATGATGGACAACAAACCAACCTCTCCTACCGCGCCCGCCACCAAGCCCAATATCGTGCTGAACGTCAACGGCATTGAGGTGATCTACAACCACGTGATCTTGGTGCTCAAGGGCGTGTCACTGCAGGTGCCTGAGCGCGGTATTGTGGCCATCCTGGGCGGCAACGGCGCAGGCAAAACCACCACCCTGCGCGCGGTAAGTAACCTGCTGTCGGGCGAGCGCGGCGCTGTGACCAAAGGCAGCATCGAACTGCGCGGCGAGCGCATTGAAAACCTCAGCCCCGCTGATTTGGTGCAGCGCGGTGTGGTGCAGGTAATGGAAGGCCGCCACTGTTTTGCCCACCTCACCATTGAAGAAAACCTGCTCACCGGTAGCTACACCGTGAAAAGCAAAGCGCAGATTGCCGCTAACCTGGAGAAGGTGTACAACTACTTTCCGCGCCTGAAAACCCGCCGCACATCGCAGGCGGCCTACACCTCAGGCGGTGAACAGCAGATGTGCGCCATTGGCCGCGCGCTGATGGCCAACCCCACCATGGTGCTGCTGGACGAACCGTCGATGGGCCTGGCTCCGCAGATTGTGCAAGAGGTGTTTGAAATTGTGAAAGACTTGAACGCCAAAGAAGGCACTACCTTTTTGCTGGCCGAGCAAAACACCAACATGGCGCTGCGCTACGCTGACTACGGCTACATCATGGAGAGTGGCCGCATCGTGATGGATGGCCCAGCTATTGAGCTGGCCACCAACGAAGACGTGAAAGAGTTCTCCCTAGGCACCGGCGGCGGTGGCGAGAAGAAAAGCTTTAAGGACGTGAAAAGCTACAAGCGGCGCAAGCGCTGGCTAGCGTAATGCCAAGGTAGCCTGGTTGAACCATCAGTGTGGCTATTGCAAGCGCAAAGATGTGTTCATATTTTTAGATGTTTTGGGGCTATGGCCCAAGGAAATGCTGCATAAGCAGCTATAAAATTAATAGTACAGCAATGCATACGGAGGCACTGCCCATGGGACAGTTTTATGATGTTTTAGAATGCCGCAACCCTGCTGCACGCGAAGCAGCCTTGCTGGCCGCACTGCCTGCACACATCGCGCATGCCCAGCAGCACGCGCCTGCGATGGCACGCGCGCTGCAGGGCGTTAACCCAGCGAGCATGACCACCCGCGCGGCCCTGGCCACGCTGCCCGTGACGCGCAAAGGCGAGCTGCACGCGCAGCAAAAAGCTGCACGCACGCAAGGCGGCGACGTGTTTGGTGGTTTTAGCGCCGTGGACTACGGCCCGCGCATGCCGCGCATGTTTGCCAGTCCCGGCCCCATCTATGAACCCGAAGGCACCAGCCGCGACTACTGGCGCATGGCCCGCGCCATTTACGCGGCAGGTTTTCGCAGCGGAGAACTGGTGCACAACAGTTTTAGCTACCACTTTGTGCCGGCTGGCTCGATGATGGAAACCGGCGCGCAAGCCCTGGGCTGCAGCGTGTTTCCTGCGGGTACTGGGCAAACCGAGCAGCAAGTGCAAGCCATGGCCGAGCTTAAACCTGCAGGCTACATTGGCACGCCCAGTTTTTTAAAAATCATTTTAGAAAAAGCCCTCGACATGGGCATCGCCCTGCCCACCGTCACCAAGGCCATGGTTGGCGGCGAGGCCTTTGCGCCCAGCCTGCGCGACTGGTTCAGCCAGCGCGGTGTGAACGTATACCAGTGTTTTGCCACCGCCGATGTGGGCTCGATTGCCTATGAAACCTCGGCCCGAGAAGGCTTGGTGTTGGACGAAGGCGTGGTTATGGAAATTGTGCGCCCCGGTACCGGCGACCCCGTAGCACCCGGCGAAGTAGGCGAACTGGTAGTGACCACGCTGAACCCCACCTACCCGCTCATTCGCTTTGGCACCGGCGACCTGACGGCCGTGTTACCCGGCCATTGCCCCACGGGCCGCACCAACACGCGCATCAAAGGCTGGATGGGCCGCGCCGACCAAACCACCAAAATTCGCGGCATGTTTGTGCACCCGGGTCAAGTAGCCGAGATCGCCAAGCGCTTTCCCGAAGTGGCCAAAGCGCGCCTGGTAGTCAGCGGCGAGATGGCCAACGACGCGATGCTGCTGCGCGTAGAAACCACCGCCCAGCCT